>JAATGE010000253.1 GCA_015654825.1 Rhodospirillales bacterium | reverse complement strand
GTAGATCACCGCCTCGGACGAAATCCCGAGCGCATTCAGCGCGTGCCAGAATTCCTGCGACTGCGGCGCCGGACATTCAATGTCGCGTTCGCCGACCACGGCGAGCGTCGGTGTGCGGACGCGCTTGATGTACGTGATCGGGCTGGATCGCGCATAGATCACCGGGTCGTCGTACACCGACGCACCGAAATACGGTATCATCCAGCGGTCGATACCGTTCTCGCCGTAATAGCTTTGCCAGTTGCTGATGCCGGCGCCGGCCACGGCCCCGGCAAAACGATGTGTTTGCGTGACGGCCCACATCGTCATGAAGCCGCCATAGCTCCAGCCCATGATCCCGAGGCGCCGGTCGTCGATCGGGGCGCCCTTTTCCGCTTCGGTGATGCCGGCAAGGATATCGCGCAAATCGCCGTGCCCGAGGTCGCGAACGTTGGCCTCGGTGAACGCAGCACCCTGGCCGAAACTGCCGCGCGGATTGGGCAGGAAGATCGCATACCCCGCGCCGAGCAGCCTGGCCCGCATGCCGGCGCCGGCGAAATACGGTTCGGCGGCGGCGGCGGGCCCGCCATGCACGCTGGTGATCATCGCGCGTTTGGTATCGTTCCCGGCGCCGGCGGGAAGCAGCAGCCAACCCTGCTCGGAAAGACCGTCGTTGTGCCATGCGACACTGGTGGCGACGGCGGGCGCGGTAAGGCCCTGGTTGGCGCGCGTGAGATCGTGCCAGCTGCCGATGCGGCCGATTTCGATTTCCGGCGGATGCACAAAACTCTGATGCACCGTGGCGGCCTGGCCGGTAGCGCATGACGCCGAGACCGGTCCCTCGGTGCCCTCGATCACTTCCTGCGACGCGGCCAGCGTGGCGGCCGGCCCGCCGGGCGAAGGCGCCAGGGAAACCAGGCGGCGCTGGTCGGCCGCGAGTTCGGAGGCAAGCAGCGTGTGCCCGTCGCACGCCCAGGCGAGTGCCGTGACAGTCGCGTGCAGTTTCGGCGTGATATCGATCGGCTTGGCGCCGGGCTGGTCGAGGCGCAGTAAAAATGCGTCGCCGCCGGTGGAGCCGAAATCGCTCATCAGGCCACCGATGAAGGAGACCGTGGTACCGTCGGGCGAAATCCGCGGGTCGGCGAGCTGCTGGCGCGGGGTTGCCGGCGCGTAGAGCAGCCGCGCGGCGTTCGGAGCCGCGTCGAACGCATAGAGCTTGGCGATCCACCAGTTATTGTCGCCATCGCCGGGGGCGGCGGTGCCGACGAAGCCGGCGCCGTCGGGCCACCAGTCGTACTGGTACACAAACAAATTCGCGGGTGACGCCCAGGCCAGCGTGCCGTTGGGCTGCACGATGGCGATGCGCTGCTCGCGCGCGTCGGCGCCGAGCACGCCGGCGATCGGGGAGCCCGCTTCAACCGCGCCGACCTCCTTTTCCGCGCCTGCCGTCGCGAGCACGGCGAGGCGCCCGCCGGGGCCGTAGCGCAGGCCGACCAGGGTCCCGTCTAACGCCGCCAACTGCCTGGGCGGGCCGCCCCCGGCGCCGACGCCATAGATCGCGTGGGCGTGGCTGCCGGGCGTGCGCAGCACAAACGCCAGCTTGCCGTTGGGGCCCCAGGCAAGGCCGGAGGGCGTGCACTGCGGGGCGGCCCCACAGGGCAGTTTTATGGCGCTGGCGCTGCCGTCGGCGGTGCCGCGGATGACCAGGGCGCGGATATCGACCTCGCCGGACGGCGTTGCATCACCCTCGACGGAGGCGACGAACTTGCCGTCGGGCGACATGGCGATTTCGAGGAACTCGTGCACCGGGCGCGGCGCAGCGGCGCCGAGGAGCAGGGCAAGGCTAGCAAGCGCGGGTGGCGCCACGAAGCGCATAGGGTATCCTCGGGAAGGTTTCGCGTAGCGTTGCCCAGGGCGCCGCCGGGCGCAACGGATGCCGCCGGTTTTGATACGCGTCGTAAACCGATCCAAGCATTTGGTCGACGCGCCAAGAAAGGCCAGGGCTCTGCCCTGGACCCGTCACGCGCCAGCGTGCTCCGCACGACGGGGCCTGAGGCCCCAGACCCCCGCTCGGCAAAGCGCTCCAACTCCGGCGGGAGGGTTATGCCATCCATTCACACAAGGTAGTCTGAAAGGCCGAGGGAGAGAAGATCTCGCGCCGCGGAGCCACCGGGCAGTCGGGCATGGCCGCCGACGGGCGGCGCAGCCGGCGGGGTTTTCTTCCTAAACCGGCTCGGTATCCAAAGCATACCCAGCGGCACGCACCGTGCGCACCAAATCGAGCTCCGGTGGCGTATTGATCGCCTTGCGCAAGCGGCGGATATGCACATCCACGGTGCGCGGCTCCACGTGAATGTCGGGGCCCCATACCGCGTCCAGCAGTTCCTCGCGCGAAAATACCCGGCGCGGGTGCTGCAGGAAAAACTCCAGCAGGCGGAATTCGGTGGGCCCCAGATGCAGCGCGCGACCGTTACGCTGCACGCGATGCGCCGCCAGATCCATGCTGATGTCGTGGAACATCAGCCGCCCCTTGGTCGGCACCGCGTTCGACCGCCGCAGCAGGGCGCGCATGCGGGCCAGCAGCGCGTCCATGTTGACCGGCTTGTTGATGTAGTCATCGGCACCGGTGTTCAGCCCGCGCACCGCGTCCTGGTCCTCGGTGCGGGCGGTCACCATGATGACCGGCAGCTCGCGCGTGCTCGGGCGGCGGCGGATCTGCCGGCACACCTCGATGCCGCTCATCACCGGCAGCATCCAGTCCAGCAGCACCAGGTCGGGCGTGTTTTCGGCGATGCGGGTCAGCGCCTCCTGGCCGTCGCCGGCCTCGTCCACACGAAAACCCTGCTTTTCAAGATTGTAGCGCAGCAGCGTGACCAGCGAGGCCTCGTCCTCGACGATCAGCACCAGCGGCTTGGCGAGCGAAGTGGCGTTGGAAGCGGAGCCGATGGCGGCGCTTTCCTGTTCCTGCAGCATGACGGCGTCCATCTCTTAGGTCTCCCGCGGGCGGACTATGGTGTAGGCGGAGGTCTCGCCCTTGGGGCGACCTTCGGGAAGCACTTCGCCGGTGGCGGCGTAGTGCACGGTTTCAGCGATATTGGTCGTATGATCGCCGATTCGTTCCAGGTTTTTCGCCATGAAAAGAAGATGCGTGCACGGCGTGATGTTGCGCGGATCTTCCATCATGTAGGTGATCAGCTCGCGGAAGATGGCGGTGTAGATATCGTCCACCGCCTGGTCCGCGCGCCACACCTGGATCGCGTGCTCGGGATCGCTGTCGCCGACCACGTCGATCGTCAGTTTCAAATTCTCCTGCACCAGGCGGGCCAGATGCGCCAGGCCGCCGAGCTTGAACGGCAGGCTGAACTGGTTCAGCACCACACTGCGCTTGGCCATGTTCGCGGCATAGTCGCCGATCCGCTCGAGGTCGCTGGCGATCTTCAGCGCGGCGACGATCTGGCGCAAATCGCCGGCGAGCGGCTGGCGCAGCGCCAGCATGCGAATGACGAAACGCTCGACGTCGCGCTCCAGCGCGTCGACGGCGGGATCCTGCTCCATGGCGGCAGTGGCGGCGGCACCGTCGCCCTGCGTCACCGCGGCCGTCGCGTCGGCCAACTGGCTTTCGAGCAGGCCGCCCATTTCCACCAGCATGTTGCGGAGCTGTTTCAGCTCCTGCTCGTAACTTTTGACGATGTGTTCCGGGAGATCCTGCATGGGCGGGTACTCCT
>JAATGE010000230.1 GCA_015654825.1 Rhodospirillales bacterium | reverse complement strand
TTTCAAAAATATGCGGCGCCACGTACAGACCGCCCGAAGGTGGCGTTTCGGCATACTGCGTTCTCGCCGATTGTTTCAACCGCGCAATATGTTCGTTGAGGCGCCAATTCGCCTCTTCATCGATGTCCGGCTCGATATGCGTCGCCGGATCGCGCGGGTCGCCGAGTTTCAGTTCGGCCGCGGCGCCAGCCAGCATGTGGATGATTTTCTCCGCCACATCGTCCTGCACGGCCAGCAGCCGCAGCGCGGAGCAGCGCTGCCCGGCGCTGCGGAACGCGCTGGTCACCGCGTCGTCCACCACCTGTTCGGGCAGTGCAGTGGCGTCGACGATCATGGTGTTGATGCCGCCGGTTTCGGCAATCAGCGGCACGATCGGCCCGCGTTTCGCGGCCAGCGCGCGGTTGATCGCCCACGCCGTTTCGGTCGACCCGGTAAACGCCACGCCGGCGACCGTCGGATGCGCGGTCAGGCGCGCGCCGATATCGCCGGCGCCCGGAACGAATTGCAGTGCGCCGGCGGGAACCCCGGCTTCGTGCAGCAGCCGTACGGCTTCGTAGGCGATCAGCGGCGTCTGCTCGGCCGGCTTCGCGACCACGCTGTTGCCCGCCGCCAGCGCCGCGGCGACCTGGCCGGTGAAAATGGCCAACGGAAAATTCCACGGCGAGATGCACAGAAAAACCCCGCGCCCGCGATGCCGCAACTGGTTCAGCTCCCCCGTCGGCCCCGGCATGGTGACCGGTTCAGCAAACAGCCGTTTTGCCTCCACCGCATAGTAGCGCAGGAAATCGACCGCCTCGCGCACTTCCGAAACGCCATCATCCAGCGTCTTGCCGCCCTCCAGCGAAAGCAACGCAACCAGCGCCCCACGCCGCGCCTCGAACAGCGACGCGGCCCGCTCCAGCGCGGCGGCCCGAACACCGGCAGCGGTTTCGTTCCACGCCGCAAAGCCGGCGCGCGCCGCCTCCATCGCGGCATCGGCGGTCGCCATGCCCGCCTCGCTGACGGCCCCCACTTTCGTCACGCCATCGGCCGGAAACAAAATCGGCCGCGCGGTTCCGGCGCCGGGCACCGCATTCACCAACGGCGCCGCCGCCACCTCGGTCGTTGCGCGCGCGACTTCGGCCAGCAGCGCGTGCAGGCTGGCTTCATGCCCGAATTCAACGCCGGCTGAATTCCTGCGCGATGCGCCAAAAAGATCGGCCGGCATCGGCAATGCCCGGTGGCGTGCGCGGTCGGCGCGCCCGATCGTCTGTTCCGGCCGCTGCAGCAACATTTCCACCGGCACATCGGGATCAGCCGCGACGCTGACGAACGAGCTGTTGGCGCCATTCTCCAGCAGCCGCCGCACCAGATAGGCCAGCAGGTCCTGATGCACGCCGACCGGCGCATAGGTGCGTACCGCCGCGTCCGAATGGCGCTCCAGGAACGCGGCATACAGCGCATCCCCCATGCCATGCAGCCGCTGGAACTCATATCCCTCCGAATTCCCGGCACGCTCCAGCACTGTCGCAACGGTCAGTGCGTTGTGCGTGGCGAACTGCGGATAGATACGCGGACGCAGCGACAACAGCCGGTCGGCGCACGAAACATAATTCAAATCGGTCATCGCCTTGCGGGTGAACACCGGGTAGTCCGCCAGCCCGCGCTCCTGCGCGCGCTTTACTTCGGTGTCCCAGTAGGCACCTTTGACCAATCGGACCATGAAGCGCCGGTCCAACGCCACGGCCAGCGCGGCGATATAGTCGATAGCCGGCAGCGCGCGTTTCCCATAAGCCTGGATCGCCAGCCCAAACCCGTCCCATCCGGCCAGCTGCCTGTCGGCGGCCACTTCCGCCAGCACGTCCATCGACAATTCCAGCCGATCGGCTTCCTCGGCGTCGATCGTGAAATTCAGCCCGCGCACCGCGGCCGCGCGCGCCAGCGTGCGCACCCGCGGCACCAGCTCGGCCAGCACGCGGCCGCGGCTCACCGCCTCGTAACGAGCATGCAGCGCGCTGAGCTTTACCGATATGCCCGGCCGGTCGGGCAGGGGCTTGTTGCCGGCCGCAGCCCCGATCGCCTCGATCGCGGCGGAATAGCTCTCGTGATAGCGCACCGCATCCTCATCAGTGCGCGCACCCTCGCCGAGCATATCGAAACTGTAGCGAAAAACCCGCCCCGCGCGGCTGCCGGCACGCGCCAGCGCATCGTCGATCGACTGCCCGAGAACGAAATGACTGCCCATGACGCGCATCGCCTGGCGCAGCGCGCCGCGCACCGTCGGCAACCCAAGCCGCCGCACCACGCCGCGCAGAATGCCCTCCGGCGTGTCCTGCGGCCCGATCAGCCGCGCCGAAAGGCCCAGCGCCCAGGCCGAGGCATTCACCAGCAACTGGTCGGATTGGTGCGTATGGGTGGCAAACCCGCCCTGGCCCAGCTTGTCCTCGATCAGCCGGTCGGCGGTCGCATCGTCGGGCACCCGCAGCAGCCCCTCGGCCAGCACCATCAGCGCCAAACCCTCGGGCGTGGTCAGCGAGTATTCCCGCAGCAGCGCCTCGACCCCGCCGATCCCCCCGGCGCGCCCGCGAATGGCGCCCACCATATGGCGCGCCTCCTGGTCCACCCGCGCCTCCCGCTCCGGCGACAGCGGCGCCGCGGCCAGCAGCGCGCGGGCAAGGTCGGAATCGTCGGGCGCGTAGTCGGGGCGAAACGGGGCGGGAAGCATGGTGCACGACGTGGCATAGGACGGCGCGTTTTGAAAGCGGGCGCGGCGAAAGGCCGGGGCGCTTGGCCGCCAGCCTTCCATTCGCGTCGCCCGGGGCGGCCGCCGCCGGGGCATTGCCGTGAACCTTCCCGCATGTATCCGACGCGTCGGGAAAGTGATTGCGTTGTTGCTTCGGTAGGAAAGTTACTTTCCAGGCTCATTGGAAAGACCCGTGGCGTTGACGTCCAGCGCCTCGTTCGTCAGCCGCAGGTCGGCAGCGATCGCCGCGGTCACCTTCGCCGTTACCTCACAGAAATAGGCGGCGCTCGGCGGCTGCGGGATGGCAACGGTGTAACGGCAACTGCCGCCGCTGGCGATCGGCCCCGCACAGCTATTCGCGGTTGCCGTCAGGCTGCCCTGTCCGGTATTGTCCTTCACGGCGACACTGCCCAACTGCACCGCGGCCGAACTGTAATTCGTGACGAAGCAGATTTCCGACACGGCCGTCGGCCCGCCATAGATCGGCGCGGTGGCAAGCGTGCGGCCGCCCTTGGCGTGGGCCACGGTAACGGCAAGCGCCAACGCTGCCGCAAGCGAAATAATATTCATGGTCTGGCTCCTGATCTTCTTGCGGTCATTCCGGGACGCGGCTAGCGCAGCGGCTGCGCCTGCAAAACCACTGTGCTGCTCTGCCCAACTGGTACGGTGCGCATCTCAAACGAGCCGCGTAGCGTAGCGCTCGAGCTGACCTCGGCCTCGCAATCGTAGGCCGAACGAAAGTCCACGATCTCCGACAGAATTATGCAGCCGGCCCCCGGCGCCAGGGTGCTGCCGCAAGCCAGGTCCAAAGCCTGCGTGTTGCCGCCCTCGTCGCGGATCGCGCTTTGGTAGATCGTGACCGGTTTCGATCCGGTGTTGAGCAGGTAGCGCGCGGCCGTATCCTGCGCGCTGGCGCCATAGATCTTGCCGGAGGCGAATATAACGCTCTCGGCATGCGCTGTCGTTGCCATGGCGAGCAAGGCCATGGCGTAACCAAACCAGTATTTCATTGTGAACTCCCGATCGAAGATGCGCCGCTGCGGCGACCAGTGCGACGTACGGGATGCACCCCGCCCGGTCCATCACACGGCATCTCACCTCTTGACGCTGCGTCTCTCTCGGGAAGGAAAGGCCAGGGGCTCTGCCCCCTGGACCCAAGACGGCGTGCCGCCGCCGTCGTTAGCGCTGCGCGGCGGGAGTCCTCTGTACTAATCTCGCAGACCTGTAGCTCCGGCTATTGACGCGGTGTCGATGCCAGACTCGGAACAGATGAATGGGGTCTGGGGCCTACTGGCCCCAGCGGGGTCCAGGGGCAGAGCCCCTGGCCTTGA
>JAATGE010000026.1 GCA_015654825.1 Rhodospirillales bacterium | reverse complement strand
GAAGGCCGCCGCCTCGGCGTGAAGAAGTTCGGCGGCGAGGCCGTCGTCGCCGGCAATATCATCATCCGCCAGCGCGGCACCCAGTGGAAGCCGGGCAACCATGTCGGGCTTGGGCGCGATCACACGATCTTCGCGGTCGTGGACGGGCACGTGAAGTTTGAGCGGAAGGCCGAGGGGCGCGTTTACGTGTCCGTGCAGCCGCAAACAGAGGCAGCGGAGTAGAAGGCTAGGGGCTCTGCCCCTAGAACCCCGCTGGGGCCGTCACGCGAAAGCGTGCTGCGCACGACGGCCCCAGACCCCCGTTAATTTAAGAAGAAGATGAAGTTTCTCGATCAGGCAAAAATCTATCTGCGCTCCGGTGACGGGGGCGATGGGGTTGTTGCGTTCAGACGGGAAAAACACATCGAGTTCGGCGGGCCGGACGGGGGCAACGGCGGGCGCGGCGGGCACGTGATGTTCGAGGCGGTGCCGAACCTGAACACACTGATCGATTTTCGCTACACGCAGCATTTCCGCGCGGCCAAGGGCGGCAACGGCGCCGGCAGCGATCGCACCGGCGCGGGCGCCGAGGACGTGCACATCAAGGTGCCGATCGGCACGCAGATCCTGGCGGATGACCAGGAAACGCTGCTCGCCGACCTCGATGCACCGGGCAAGAGCGTCACGCTGTGCCGCGGCGGCGATGGCGGTTTTGGCAATACCCATTTCAAGTCCAGCACCAACCGCGCGCCGCGCCAGTCCACCAAGGGGTTTCCCGGCGAGGAACGCTGGGTGTGGCTGCGGCTGAAACTGATCGCGGATGCCGGGCTGGTCGGATTGCCGAACGCCGGCAAATCGACGCTGCTGGCCGCATCCTCCGCCGCACGGCCGAAGGTCGCCGACTACCCGTTCACCACGTTGCATCCGCAGCTTGGTGTCATTCGGCTGTCGGCGTCGGAGGAGTTCGTGCTCGCGGATATTCCCGGCCTGATCGAGGGCGCCCATGAGGGTGCCGGGCTGGGCGACCGGTTCCTCGGCCATGTGGAGCGCTGCGCCGTGCTGCTGCACCTGGTGGATGGCGCGGCAGGCCATGTGGTGGATGCCTGGCGCACGGTGCGCGCCGAGCTGGACTCGTACGGCGGCGGCCTGGCCGAAAAGCCGGAGCTGATTGCGCTGAACAAGATCGATGCGATGACAGCGCGGGAGATTTCGTCGCGCCGCGCGGCGCTGGCCAAGGCCTCGGGCCAAGTGGTCCATCTGGTTTCCGGCGCCACTGGGCTGGGCGTAGGTGAACTGCTGCGCGCCGTGCAGGACGCGGTGACGCGTTATCGCGCTGCTTAATGAAATGGGGTCTGGGGCCTACTGGCCCCAGCGGGGTCCAGGGGCAGAGCCCCTGGCCTTTTCTGTTTCCTCTGCTCGCCTCCTAGTGCTGAAAATCGGCAGCACCCTGGTCGTAGATCCGTCGCTTGCCGCCCCCCGCGTGGCATGGCTGGAAGGGTTATGCGCCGACATCGCCGAGGCGAGGGCGCGTGGCACGCAGGTGATCGTGGTGTCGTCCGGCGCCATTTCGCTGGCGCGCCAGGCGCTGGGGCTGACGCAGCGCAGATTGCGGCTGGAGGAAAAGCAGGCGGCCGCCGCGGTCGGGCAGATCAGGCTGGCGCAGGCGTGGTCGCAGGCGCTGGCGGGGCAGGGCATTACGGCGGCGCAATTGCTGCTGACATTCGGCGATACCGAGGACCGGCGGCGCTACCTGAACGCGCGGGCGACGTTGCGTACGTTGCTGGAGCTGGGGTGCGTGCCGGTGATTAACGAGAATGACAGCGTGGCGACGGCGGAGATCCGTTACGGCGACAATGATCGCCTGGCCGCGCGCGTGGCCGAAATGGTGCAGGCGGACCAGCTGGTGCTGTTTTCCGATATTGACGGGCTTTACACCGCGGACCCAAGGCGGGATGCCGCGGCGGTGCATATTCCGCTGGTGCCGGCGCTGACCGCGGAAATCGAGGCGTTCGCGGGCGATCCGCCGCAAGGCTATTCGTCCGGCGGCATGCGCACCAAGCTGGCGGCGGCGCGGGTCGCAACGCAGGCCGGCTGCGCGATGGCGATCGCGCTCGGGCATCCGGAGCATCCGCTGCAAGCGCTGGTGGCGGGGGCAAAATGCACCTGGTTCCTGCCGGCGCCGGAAGGGCGCAGCGCGCGCAAGCGATGGATTGCCGGCAGCCTGAAGGCGGCCGGCACGTTGACCGTGGACACGGGCGCTGCGAAGGCGCTGGCCAGCGGTGGCTCGCTGCTGCCGGCCGGTGTGCGGCAGGTCGGCGGCGTGTTTCGCCGCGGCGACGCGGTGCTGGTTCTGGGGCCCGACGGCGCCAAGCTCGGGCAGGGGTTATCGGCGTACGACAGCGCGGACGCCGCGCTGATCGCCGGGCAGCGGTCCGACAAAATCGAGGCTGTGCTGGGGTGGCGTGGGCGGGATGAGCTGATCCATCGAGATGATCTGGTATTGTTCGGGTAGCAGTCCGAAGAAAGGCCAGGGCTCTGCCCTGGACCCGCTGGGGACAAGTCCCCAGACCCCATTTCATCTGTTCCGAGCCTGGCATCGGCCGCGAGCCAAAAGGCCAGACAAACGGTTTCGCGAGAACGGTACAGAAGACTCCCGCCGCGCAGCGCCAACGGCAGCGGCGGCACGCCGTCATGGGTCCAGGGGGCGGAGCCCCTTGGTCGGCGAAGCCATTAGAATTCAACTAATTGATTTCGTTCTATAGTACCAACTGCCGGAAATCTTGACTCCTGCGGACGTGTCCAGGGCGGATAAGGGCAGGAAGGCCAGGGCTCTGCCCTGGACCCGCTGGGGCCGTCACGCGAGAGCGTGCTGCGCACGACGGCCCCAGACCCCCATTCATTAGGAACTGCGGGGGGAACGGCGAAGCCTGAAATCCGTGTTTGGTATGGGCTTCGCCGGG
>JAATGE010000323.1 GCA_015654825.1 Rhodospirillales bacterium | reverse complement strand
GCAGAGCCCTGGCCTTCCTGCCCTTATTTTCGCGCCCCAGACACGGCCGCAGGAGTCAAGACTTCCGGCGGTTGGTATAATTCACTGCCGATCAGTAATTCAGCAGCACCGTAACCCGATCCACATACGCCCCGGCCCCAAGCGCGGCCTGCCGCGCCAGAACACGCCCATAAACCGTCAGCGTCCGCCGAAACGGCGCGCTCGGCCCCGCGGCACCGCTTATGGGCTGCGTCCCGCCGCTGCCGGTGCCATCGCCCCACAGCATCGTGTGCGCCGCGTCGAGATAAAGCTGGTACCGCATGTGGTGCTGCCCACCGGCCATGGAGCGGCCGCCTGGGCGGCCACCGGCCAGCAGCCCGATGGTGCCGGAAAGTGCGACCTCCGTAGTGCCTGAGGCGGTGCAGACCAGGCTCAGCGTGGCGGTGAAATCCACCGGCGCGTTGGAGAACGGCACGTAATTACCGAACACCAGCGGTGTGGCCGTAAGGCTGCAGGCGGCCCGGCCCGCCCCGCGGGCGACGGCGGGCGCCAACGTAACGAGCAGCAAGCAAGCAACGGCGCGCGCGCGCGATCGCCCGGTGGCCACGCGCCGCGACTTAACGGAATAATTCAACATGGCGTGTCTCCAGCGGTTTCGTGCGGACGCAAGACCCGCGGCGGGTGGCAAACCAGCCCGAAGGCCGGGGGCTCCGCCCCCTGGACCCCCGACGGCGTGCCGCCGCCGTCGTACGCGCTGCGCGGCGGGAATCTTCTGTACGGTCGATGCGGGCTGCCGGGCGTTGCATATGGCCTCGGCGCTGATGCCAACCCCGGAACAAATAAATTGGGGTTTGGGGCCGTCGTGCGCAGCACGCTTCCGCGTCACGGCCCCAACGGGGTCCAGGGGCAGAGCCCCTGGCCTTTACCACCTCAAAACCCCCGCCGCCCGCCATCACCGGCATATCAGTGGCCCAATCACCGGAATATCCCCCGGCACGGGTTTATAGGCGAATTGCACCATGCAGCTGCTGCCGTTCGGCAGTTCCACCCGCACGCGGTTGCTGGCCTTCAGTCCCAGCACGTAGGCCTCGCCGTCATACCCGACCGGCTGGTCGAGGGCGCCGGCCACCTTGGCGACCGAGCCCAGCGGAATGAATTTTCCGTTCGCGTCCTGCAGCTTCAGCAGCGCGGCCCGCACCTTGCGCACCTGAAAATTCACCACGATACCGGAGCGATCCGGTGGCCGCACGATCGCCGAGGTCTGGCCGACATCGATATCCGGCGGCAGCGCGGCGGTATCCACCGCGAGGCGGTTGTTCTGGTACGACAGCAGCGAGGGCACCAGCAATTGTCCGCCCGAGTCAGTCACGCCGAGCGGCCGGTTTTCGTACAGCACCGGCACGCCCGCGACGCCACCGGTGTTGACCACCGCGAAACTGTCGGCGATCTGATCGCTGGCGAACAGGCTTCGATCGGCCAGCACCAGCGACCCGCGCAAGCCGGCGCGGCCCGCGGTCAGCCCGGAGGACTGGTCCACGCCCGCCGACACGTCGCCCCACCGCGCCAGGTAGTCGCCCTGCGCCGAACGTTGCGCCTGCGCGCCTTCCTGATCCTGCAGCCGGTAGCCGTAATCGTTCTCTTGCAGCGCGGATTTCGCCACGCCCGCCACATAGCTCGCGCGGCCGCTATCCATCGTGCTGCCCACCGAGGCAGAGGTCGCCCCGCCCAGCGACATGCTGATGCCGACGCCGATGCCGTAGGTGCGTGCGCTGCGCAGGTCCTTGAACCCGTTCGCATACAGGGCGATACGGCCCGCCAGCGGAATGCTGTAGCTGACATTCGCCAGTTCCACCTGCGAATCGCCGAGCAGCAGGTCGCCGGCCAGCGCGCCGGCGGGAAACGCCTGCGCATCGAGCGGCCCGAACGGCAACGATCCGGTCACCTGCCTGATATAGGCCAGGCCGACATTGCCCCAGTCGCCGAGCTGGTAGCCGACGCTGGCGTTCAGTGAAGCGGTCGGCATCGGCGAATAGTTCGCGGCCGCGATGTCGCGGTAGCCATTGGTGGCAAAGGTTCCGCTCAGCGTCAGGCTGAAATCGGACGAAATGCGCTGAAAGGCAGCCGCCACCTGGCTCCCGCTGCCGCTGCCGGACGAGGCCGCCGCCTGGCTGCCGCTGCCGGAGGAGGCCGGCAGGCCGGCGCGGCCGCTGCTGGCGGAAGCGGCGAGGCTGAGCACGCCCAGATTGCCGATCTGCACATCCGCGCCGGCGCCGAGCAGCACCAGGCCGTCGGTCGATTCGCCGTGGCCGCTGACAGTCAGCCAGTCATTGAGGCCGTAGCGGGCGGAACCGTTGACGGCCCAGCCCGCGTAACGGTCGGTCACGAGGCCATAATCCTGCCGCGCGGCACCGACCTCCATCGAATAGCTGGCGAGCCCAGGCTTCAGCAGCGACGCGCTGGCATAGAACGGCAGCGAAATCATGGTCTGGCGGCCGAGCGCGTCCTGCACCGCCACCTCCACCTGGCCGGCGCCGGTCACCACGGGCAGCGTCTGCACCGTGAATGGGCCGGGCTGCACCGGCTGGCTGAATTCGCGAATGCCGTTGACCACGACATTGACCGTGGACGGCACCGCGGTCGAGGAGCTGATGAACGGCAGCGGATAGGTAACCAGGTCGGGCCGCAGCGCGAAATCGCTGCTGACCTGGCCCCCGCCCAGCCGAACCGCGCGGCTCCAGGCCAGCGCGCCGCTGATCACGTCGCCGGCGCGCCAGGTGCGCAGCGCATCGGGATCGGAATAGCTGTAGCTGCTGTCCAGCCGGGCGATGGTCTTCTGCCCTGTGTAGGGCGTGAAACTGGCCAGGCCGCTGGTCGCCAGCACACCGTACGGGCTGTAGATGTGCGCATCGAGCAGTGCGCCGCCGGTATTCTCCCCGCCGGTGAACGTGCCGAGAACGTCATAATTGAACACGACGCCGAGGCCGGCGGGCGAAAGTGGCGCCAGATGCATGGTCGGGCCGCCGCCGACGTGGTTCGGGATCAGCGCCGTATTGGCGGCCACCACCTCCAGCGTCTGCGTCGTTTCGTTCAGGTGGGTGTGCACGTTGCGCAGCCGGGATAGTGCCACCGGCTCGGTGCCGGTGATGTCCGGCGGCACCTGGAAACCAAGGTCGCGCAAGTCGGCGGGGGTCGCGTAGAGTTTGCCGTCGCGATCGATGAATTCACCGATCTGGCCGGTCGGCCGGCCATTCATCACCACCTCCAGCGCCATGGTCCGTTCGGCCGCCTTGCCCGGTGCCGCCTGCAGGATCATCAGCAGCACCACGGCATTGCGGCGGCCCCGGGTCACGGCGACAACATCTGCTCGCTCTTGCCGGTTGCGGTGGTGACAGTGAGGTGCAGCGGCCCGGTTTCCGCGGTACTGGCCTGAACATCCCAATCGCGTTGCGAGCCGGGCAGCACGTAAGTGTTACGGCCTCGCGACATGATTTTCGGGTGCGCGCCGCTGGGCAGCGTCAGATCCAGCGCGGTGACGCGGTCATAGACGTCGCCGCTATTGCTTGCGGTCAGCACGATCTGCCCGCCGGGGCCGCGCGCCGCGCCCCAGTGCAGCACGGGCGCCTTGGTCGACGGCCCGCGGATCAGGATCGGCAGCGACACGCGCAGCGCGAATTCGATCCGGTTGTTCGATGCGTCGGCCCGTGGCACTTCATCCAGCAGCACGCGGTAGCTGCGTTCCCCGCCACCGGGCGTGCGCGCGCGCAACAGCAGGCGTACGGTCTGCGCCATGCCGACCGGCACGGTAAATATCGGCGGTGAAACGATGATGTCGTTGCTCGGGGTCAGCGGATCCTCGTCGCCCGCCTGGCGCCAGGCATAGACGCGAGCTTGAATCGCGGTGGCCGTGCCACCGCGATTCTTCACTTCGATCGTCGCTGCCGTCTGCCCGGGAGCCAGCACGGCGAGAACCGGCGAGACCTCCAGCGACGCCGCCTGCGCGGTGCCGCAGTTAAGCGCACCGGCAGACATCATCGCGGTCAGTACAACAGCTTTTCTCATCGGCTTGCTCCCGTATCGACTCGCTTCAGTAAGCCCAACGTGAGAACGGCTGGCCTCAGTAGGTGACGGTAACCTGCACAACGTCAGTGTAGGGTGTGCCGTTGCCGGAAATAAGGGTCTGGCCGGTAGGAATGTTGCCGTAAACGGTCAGATCCTGTTCCTGCGCATTGCCGGTGCCGGAAACCAGGCCGGCACCGGTGCCCGTCCATGCCGTGGTCAGCTCGGCATCGGAATAGAGATTGTAGTTCAGCTTGTTCGTGCCGCTCGCGATGGCGCGCTGCGCGCCGACGGCATTGACGCCGTTATCCAGGCCCACGGTGTAGAGGCCGCCCTGGGTACAGGTGACGGCGACGGTGCCCTGGCCGGGCGTGGCACCGGTCAGGCCGACTTCGCCGAACGCGAGTGCCGTCGTGGAATTGATGGCGCACACGGACGTTACGGATGCGTTTACATCCAGCGAGCTGGTCTGGGTTGCGGCGAGCGCGCCCTGGGCGGCGATGAAGCCTGCGGCGAACGTAGCGGCGGCGAGACTATAACGTTTCATATTTGGGATTTTCCAGTGTTGTTGAGACGATATGTTATGCCGCTCGGCTGGTCCGCTGTCGTTTTGCGGGCGACGTTTGTGTTATACACACCGGGCGGCCCAAAAGTTGAAAAATTGCGACCAATCCGGCTAAATTTTTGCATAGCTGTCCACCCCCGAATATTTGTCGCGTAGTCGCAACCTCTTGCCAATCGCAACGGGCCGCGCCGCGAAATTCAATTTGGCACGGTCGATGATTTTTGTTGTGCGCTCCAGCAAGACAGCGTACCGCGATAATTCCGCAGTCGTGTCACGGCGCGTGCCAATTGTTATTGCCGAACGTTTCCAGTGCGTTCCGTCCCCACTCCCGATGATTGCGCTCCCACCGCGCGCAAATCCGCGCCTGCCGCAACGCCTCCCAGCCGCGCCCGCCAGCGGCGCCGGCGCCGCCCACACGGCCGCGCACAGCCAACCGGCAGTCGCCTTTCGCACTCAGTTCTCTATCGTAACCACATCGGCCGCCGCTTGCAGTGCGCCGCTCCCCCAGTCCCGCTAGTCGTTTGAAGTTGTGGATTTTTTAAGCCGAACCGCCAAAAACCCAGGCGTCCCCCGACCGGTCCGCAACGACCGGTACCGCGGCCCTCGTTCGGGCGGCACGGCGGCCAAACGAGCAATTCCATTGCTTGACAAATACGAATTGCCAACAGGGGCCGCACGCCCAGACCCAGTTTATCTGTTCCGAGTCCCGCATCCGCCCCGAACGCGCATCCAAATCCAACGACTTGCTAGCCAGTACAGGAGACTCCGGCCGCGCAGCGCGTACGACGGCGGCGGCACGCCGTCGTGCGAAGCACGCTGTCGCGTGACGGGGGTCCAGGGGGCAGAGCCCCATACGCGCGAAGATAAGGATTATAGAACGAAGTCAATGAGTTGAGTTTTAATGGCTTCGCCGACCAGGGGCTCTGCCCCCTGGACCCAAGACGGCGTGCCGCCGCTGTCGTTAGCGCTGCGCGGCGGGAGTCTTCT
>JAATGE010000229.1 GCA_015654825.1 Rhodospirillales bacterium | reverse complement strand
GTCTACGGCGATATCGGCACCAGCCCGCTCTACGCCCTGCAAAGCGTGCTGGCGCTGTTTCCCGGCAAGCACGCCGGCAACGGCGAGATCCTCGGCTGCCTCAGCCTGATCTTCTGGTCGCTGTTCCTCATCGTCACGGTCAAATACGTGCTGCTCGTCATGCGCGCCGACAACCGCGGCGAGGGCGGCATCCTGGCGCTGATGGCCCTGGCCCAGCGCACCGCCGTCGGCCGCCGCGTGCGCGCCACCATCGCCCTGCTCGGCATCGGCGGCGCCTGCCTGCTGTTCGGCGACGGCGTCATTACGCCCGCCATCTCCGTGCTGTCCGCCATCGAGGGCATCGAGGTCTCGCTCCCGGAAGCCCAGAACCTCGTCCTGCCGCTGTCCGCCGTGGTGATCGTGCTGCTGTTCGCTGTGCAAAGCCGCGGCACCGGCGCGGTCGGCAAACTGTTCGGGCCGGTCATGGTCGTGTGGTTCAGCGCCATCGGCGTGCTCGGGGCGATCCAGGTCGCGCAGCATCCGTCGGTGCTGGCCGCGATCGGGCCGCAGCATGCGCTGCTGTTCTGCTGGCGCCACGGCGGCTTTGCCTTCCTGGTGCTCGGCGCCGTGGTGCTGGCGGTAACCGGCGCCGAGGCGCTCTACGCCGACATGGGCCATTTCGGCGCCCGGCCGATCCGCCTCGCCTGGCTGTTCTTCGTACTGCCGGCGCTGGTGCTGAACTATTTCGGCCAGGGCGCGATGGTCATGGACCGCCCGGAAACGGCGATCAACCCGTTCTACCTGATGGTGCCGCACGTGCTGCGCCTGCCGATGGTGGTGCTCGCCACCGCGGCCACCGTGATCGCCAGCCAGGCGCTGATTTCCGGTGCGTTCTCCATCGCGCGCCAGTGCATGCAGCTCGGCTTCCTGCCGCGCATGACGGTGCGCCACACCAGCGGCACCGAGCAGGGCCAGATCTTCGTGCCCCAGGTAAACAACGCACTGATGATCGGTGTGCTGGTGCTGGTGTTCTCGTTCCGCAGCAGCGCCGCGCTCGGCTCGGCCTACGGCATCGCCGTCACCGGCACGTTCATCTGCACCTGCATCCTCGCCACCGCCGTGTTCCGCCGCCAGTTCGGCTGGCCGCGCTGGGCCGCCATCCTCGTCTGGGGCGGCTTCCTGCTGATCGACGGCACCTTCTTCGCCGCCAACGTGCTCAAGGTCGTGCAAGGCGGCTGGGTCCCCCTGGCCCTCGGTGGCTGCCTGATGGCCATGATGACCACCTGGAAACAGGGCCGCCGCCTGATGCAGTCGCGCTGGCAGCAGGACAGCCTGCCCCTCGCGAGCTTCCTGGCGCGCCTGCCGCAAAGCCGCACCATCCGCGTGCCCGGCATGGCGGTGTTCCTCACCGGCCAGCCGGACTACGTGCCCGGCGCGCTGCTGCACAACCTGAAGCACAACAAGGTGCTGCACGAAAAAGTCCTGTTCGTGACCGTCGCGACGCTGGACGAGCCGGAAGCCGAACCGGGCCGCCGCACCGAGGTGGAACAATTGGCGCCCGGCATTCACCGCGTCCGCCTGCGCTACGGATTCATGGAAAGCCCCAACGTCCCGCGCGCGCTCGAGGAGCTGACGGCCCAGGGCGTCGCCTACGACCCGATGCAGGCCAGCTACTTCCTAGGCCGCGAAACGCTGGTGCGCGCCATGGCCCCAAAAATGTCGGTCTGGCGGCGGTGGCTGTTCCTTTTAATGGCCCGCAACGCCGTTCCGGCCACTGAGTTCTTCCGCATTCCCAGCGATCGCGTCGTGGAGCTGGGGGTCAGGATTGCGATTTAGGATCAGGAAGGCCAGGGCTCTGCCCTGGCCTTACCGTCCCTGGCTAACCGCCGCCTGAGGCGCAGAACCACCACGCAAAGGCGCCATGGCCATGAGGCTGAGTGCCGCGGTTACGCCGATGAGCCAGTACTTCATGATCGTGCCTCGCCTGCGGCCCCCCGCTGGGAGCGCGGTAGATAGTGCCGGTTGTGCTCGCAATCCATGTGCCAACCGGCACGTGAAACACATCGACGCACTTTGACTTAATGCGCAGCCGGCCTACTCGATCCGTGTTTCCACCCGCCCGACGCCGGCGATTTCGCCCACCAGCGTATCCCCGCTGACGACGGCCCCGACCCCCTCCGGCGTGCCGCTGAAAATCAGGTCCCCGGGCGCCAGCGTCACCAGGCGCGACAGCGCCGCGACGATCGCCGGCACGCTCCAGATCATCTCCGCCAGGTCGGCGTCCTGGCGGATATTTCCGTTCACGGTCAGGAAGATGCGGCCGCCGGCCGGGTGCCCGATGCGGGACGCCGGTGCGATATCCCCGATCGGTGCCGAGGCATCGAAACCCTTGGCCATATCCCACGGCCGCCCGGCGCGCACCGCCTCCGCCTGCAGGTCCCGGCGCGTCATATCGAGGCCCGCGGCGTAGCCCCACACGTGGTCCAGGGCTTGGGCTTCGGCGATTGCCGCGCCGCCCACGCCGATGGCCAGCACCAGCTCCATTTCGTGGTGCAGGTTCGCGGTAGCCGGCGGGTATGGCATCGCCGCGCCGCCGGTCACGACCGCGTCGGCCGGCTTGGCAAAGAAGATCGGCGGCTCCGCGCGCGGATCGCCGCCCATTTCCCGTACATGTGCCGCATAATTACGCCCAACGCAGAAAATCCGCCGCACCGGAAACGCCCCGCCCCCCTGAACCGGGACCGATGCGATGGACGGGGGACTAACCACCCACTGTGGTGCCAAGGCGATGCCTCCCTCGTGCGCGGCAGGTGGGCTGTGTCGCACCGCGCGCGCGGTATCGTCAAACCTGCCCGGCCGCGTTTATTGAACGCAACCGGCCGGCGCGCTAAGTAAAATTCGGAAAGTAACGCGAGGCCGCCGATGAGCGTGCTTGATATTTTGAAAATGAGCGGTGCGCTGCCGTTGAACGAGCTCAATCTGCGGTCGAGCGGTTCATCCGCGCAACTCACGCAGGAGTTGCGCAAGCTGATGGACGAAAAGCTCGTGGCATTCGACGGTGCGCTGCCCACGCCGGAAGCTGTGCCCGGCGAGACCAAGCCCGTGCAGCTGACGCTGAAGGGTCTGCGCGCCGCACCGCCCTGACGCCGCCACCGGCAGCGATGGACCTGGCTCTGGTTTCGATCGTGCTGGCGTTCCTGGTCGGCGGGGTGACGACCTATTTCGATTGCTACTCGACGCTGACCCACCGGATCCTGCGGGTACCGAGTACTTTTGCCACCCAACCGCTGGATCATATTTCTGGCGGTGCTCTGCGGCGACATCGCGGCGCTCGCGTGCTGGCTGACCACCGGCGAGAAAGACGGCGCGCTCGGCACGATCCTGACGCTGAAAGCGGACGATCCATGGCGCGGCATTGTGGTCGGCGCCTCGGTGCTGGTGCTGATCCGCAGCAAGCTGCTGAACATCAAGGACAGCCCAGCCGGCGGCGACTACGTCTATACGCTGGGGCGCGACGTTGCGATCCAGGACGTCAACAGCAAATGGAGCGTCCTGCGCACGGCGTTTCAAAACAGGAACATTACCGCCGCGCTGGCCGATCCGCAGTTCCAGGCGCAGATCGTTGCGCTAATCGACACCAACATCCAGGCCCGCCCCGATGACTTCAGGGCGCGCGCCACGACTGTGATCGCCACGGTAACGAGCAAGCGACCGCCCGGGGACTTCGATGCCGCGAATGCCGTCTGGGGCATCTACTACCGAGCCTTGATCGGCGTGGCGCTCGATGCCTGTGGGCCCGAGGTGGTCGCGTCGCTGGCGGGGTTCGCCTGGCCTTGACCGCGAACAGCCGCGGCGCGATCCGCCCCGATATTCATATCGGCATTGTGCCGTCAGCCTTCAGAACCTCGCCGGCAAGATAAAGGCTGCCGCACACCAGCACCCTGCCAGGCGGCCGGGCCGCGATCTGCGCCAGTGCCCCCGCCACGTCCGGCCCCGGCCTGGCCTCACCGCCGGAAGCCGCGATCACGTCGTCGACCGCCATGGCGAGATGCTGCCCCGGTTCCGCGACCGCCCAAACCCCGGCGGCCCGCGTCAGCAAAGGCGCCAGAAAACCACTCGCGTCCTTGCTCTGCTTCATCCCCACCACGAGGTAGGTCGGCCGCTCGCGCCAGCCGTCCAGATGCGCCGCCAGCACCACGCCGGCCCCCTGATTGTGCCCGCCGTCGAGCCAAAGTTCGAATTTTTCCGGTAACGAGGCCGCGAGCTTCCCGTGCAGGCGCTGCAGCCGCGCGGACCACGTCGTTTCTCCCACACCCGCGAAAGCCGCATCCCCGATCGCCAGCCCCGACGCGCGCAAGGCAGCCACCGCGATGCCGGCATTTTCGATCTGGTGCGCCCCCGGAAGGGACGGCCGCGGCAGCACGAGCCGGCCCGCGGCGTCGGAAAACACAAGGCCATCGTCGCCCGCTGCAATCTCCCAGTCGCGCCCGCGCGCAAGCAGCCGCGCCCCGGCCTCGTCCGCGCACGCCTGCAACGTCGCCAGGATCGCCACCGAATGCGCACCGGTAACGGTCGGCCGGCCCGGCTTCATGATGCCGGCCTTCTCCCAGGCGATCCGTTCCAGATTGTCACCAAGAAAATCCTGGTGGTCGAGCGACAGGCTGGTAATGGCGCAGGCGGCCGGCGCCGCAATGACATTGGTGGCATCGAAACGCCCCCCGAGCCCCACCTCCACGACGCAAAGATCGGCCGGCGCACGCGCGAACAGCACATAGCCCGCGGCCGCCTGCACCTCAAAAACCGTAATCGGCGCGCCCGCGTTGATCCGCTCGATTTCCGCCAGCACGGAAATCAGCGCGTCGTCCGCGACCAGCGTGCCCGCGATACGAAACCGTTCATTCAGGCGCACCAGATGCGGGCTGGTAGCGACATGCACGCGCCACCCCGCCGCCTCGCCGATGGCCCGCAGAAAAGCGCAGGTAGAACCCTTGCCGTTGGTACCCGCGACATGAATGACCGGCGGCAATTTTGCCTGTGGGTTGCCAAGCGCACCCAGCAGCCGCTGCACCCGCCCCAGGCTAAGATCGATCAGCTTCGGATAAAGCTTCTCAAGACGCCCCAGTATATCGTCGGCGGTCTCGATCCGTATTGAAGGCGGGGGCCTGGGGGGGCGGCTCGCCCCACCAGCCTTCTCTTCCTGCTTCATTCCGCCTGCACAGGCACGATTTCATTCGCCGGCTCAGGCACCAGCGGCCGCAGCAGATCGATCAGCCGCCCCAACGTAGCGCGCATATCGGTCCGCTTCACGACCATATCCACGATCCCATGTTCGTGCAGATATTCCGCCCGCTGAAATCCTTCCGGCAGCGTTTCGCGCACGGTCTGCTCGATCACCCGCGCCCCGGCAAACCCGATCAGCGCGCCCGGCTCCGCGATCTGGATATCCCCCAGCATGGCAAAACTCGCGGTAACGCCTCCGGTCGTCGGGTCGGTCAGCACCACGATATACGGCAGCCGCGCATCCTTCAGCATCAGGGTCGCAATGATACTGCGCGGCATCTGCATCAGGCTGACGGCGCCTTCCTGCATCCGCGCCCCCCCCGACGCGGTGTAGACGATCAGCGGCGCCTCCTGCAGCACCGCGAGCTTCGCCGCCGCGACCAGCCCCTCGCCGACCGCCGCCCCCATCGACCCGCCCATGAATTCGAATTCCATGGCGGCAACAACACTCTTCCGCCCGCCGATCGTGCCGTGCGCCACCACCAGCGCATCGTCGAGCGACGTTTTCGCGCGCGACTCCTTCAACCGGTCGACATATTTCTTGCCGTCACGAAATCCCAGCGGATCGGTCGGCACCTTCGGCAATTCGATGCGGGTGTATTTGCCGTCATCGAACGTCCAATCCAGCCGCTCGGTGGCGCCGGCGCGCATGTGGTGGCCGCAATGCGTGCAGACACGCAAATTGCGCTCCAGCTCCTTGGAGAAAATCATCTGCTGGCAGGCGGGGCACTGCGACCACAGGTTTTCCGGCACCTCGCGCTGACCCAGCAGCGTGCGGATGCGGGGGCGAACAAATTCGGTAAGCCAGCTCATGCGGCTGCAAACTCCTGCCGTGCGGCGCGCACCGCGTGCGAAAGCGCCTTGATCTGCTGAAGAACCTTGGCCGAGGTGCCGGCGCCGGCGCGTCCCTCGGTGAGGTCAGCGGCCAACGTTTCGATCAGCGCCGAGGCAACCACCGCCGCATCGGCAACACGCACCGCCCCCGCCGCCTGGGCCGGCGTCTTCACGCCGAAACCCACCGCGATCGGCAAATCTGTAGCGCGACGAATGCGCGGAATGGCCGCCGCCAGATCGTCGGCCGAAGCCGACCTGGTGCCGGTAATGCCGGTAATGCTCACGTAATAAACAAACCCGGAGCTTCCGGCCAGAACCTGCCGCAACCGAGCATCCGACGTCGTCGGCGCCACCAGCCGAATAATATCCAGGCCATGCCTGGCGGCATCGGGCGCCAGAAGATCGGCCTCCTCGCTGGGCAGATCGACCACGATCAGCCCGTCCACGCCCGCCTCCTCCGCATCGGCGCAGAACCGCGGCACGCCATAGGCCAGAACGGGATTGAGATACCCCATCAGCACAATCGGCGTTTCGTCGTCCAGCTTGCGAAAATCACGCACCATGCCCAGCGTGCCGGCAACCGTCGCCCCCGCCGCCAAACCGCGCCGCCCGGCGGCCTGGATAGTGGGCCCATCCGCCATCGGATCGGTAAACGGCATGCCGATCTCGATCAGATCGGCACCCGCCGCCGGCATGCCGCGCAGAATGGCCAGGCTGGTCTCGCGATCCGGATCGAACGCTTCCAGGAACGGTATCAGCGCGCCGCGGTTCTCGGCACGCAACAATGCAAAACGGGCTTCTATGCGGCTCATTCAACAACATCCACAAAGAAGCCTAGGGGCTCTGCCCCTAGGACCCCGTCATGCGCAGCGTGCTCCCGCACGAGGGGGCCTGAGGCCCCAGACCCCCATTTATTAAGAAAACTCATAACGCGGCACCCAGGTGCGAGGCGACCGAAAAGATGTCCTTGTCGCCGCGGCCGGACAGATTCATCAAAATGATCTGATCCTTCGAAAGAACCGGCGCCAGCTTCACGACATGCGCAATCGCGTGCGCACACTCCAACGCCGGAATAATCCCCTCGGTGCGCGTACATAGCTGAAAGGCGGACAACGCCTCGTCGTCGGTTA
This sequence comes from Rhodospirillales bacterium, assembly GCA_015654825.1. GTDB lineage: Bacteria > Pseudomonadota > Alphaproteobacteria > Acetobacterales > Acetobacteraceae > CAJCIS01. The sequence continues at coordinate 199 of JAATGE010000229.1, read as the reverse complement.
TGCCGACATACTCCGCCCGCCCAATATCGTGCAGCCACGAATGCTCCGGACCAATCCCCGGATAATCCAGCCCCGCGGAAATCGAGTGCGCCTCCTGGATCTGCCCATCCGCATCCTGCAACAAATACGTGCGGTTGACATGCAGCACGCCGGGCCGCCCACGCTCGATGCTCGACGCATGCTAGTGAGTATCCAAACC
>JAATGE010000201.1 GCA_015654825.1 Rhodospirillales bacterium | reverse complement strand
GCGCCCGACGCACCGGAGCCGCCTTCCATCCGTTCCCGATCCGAACCCGCACCCTTGGCGCAATCCCATTCAGCCGCGCGTTCTGCCGTGTCACCCGCACCGACCACGGATCGATATCCACCGCCAGCACCGGCCGCCGCAGCAGTTTCGCCGCCCCCATGGCCAGAATGCCGCTGCCGCACCCCATATCCAGCACGCGCCGCGGCCGCCGGTGCGCCACCCCCTCCAGCGCGCGCAAACACCCCCGCGTAGAGCCATGCTCGCCGGAGCCGAACGCCAGCCCGGCATCCAGCCAAAGCGTGATCCGCCCCGGCGCCGCCGGCGCCGCCACATGCGTCCCGCGCACCGCGAAACGCCGACCGATCAACTGCTCGGGAAATCCCTCGTAAACCCGCGCCAGCCACCCATCCGCATCGGTATCGCGCCGCTGCAACACCGCATCCACGCCGGAAGCAAAAGCCGCCATCGCCAACGAAGCCGCCACCCGATCCGCGTCGCCCGGCGCGCGCACGCCTTCCACGCGCCAGATCCCCGCCGCCTCGTCCTCGAAAAAACTCCCCACCGCGGAGCACACAACCCCCAGCGCCGCCTCATACGCCGGCACCGCATTGGCCGGAACCGTCACAAACACCGTTTCCAACAAGGCAGGCCGCGTCATACCTTTTCCACGTACCGGTCCAGCACCCGCTTCTGGCCCGCCTTTTCAAAATCGATGTCCAGCTTGTCGTCATCCACCGCGGTCACGCGCCCGTAACCAAATTTCTGGTGAAATATGCGCTGCCCGACATTCACGCTGTCAGGCCGCGCCGGCCGCGCCGGCTGCTCCCACGGCTCGGCCACCCGCGTGCGCCGCGCCATCAGCGGCCCATTCGAAAAAACACTCGGCGCCAGCAGCCGGCTTTCCCGCTGCAGCGCGGCACTACCGGCCCGCTCCACATGCGCCTCCGGCAACTCCTCGACAAATCGACTGGGAATGCTGCTCTGCCAATTGGCATAAATGCGCCGATTGGCGGCGTAACTCACGATCGCCCGCCGCCGCGCCCGCGTCAGCCCCACATAGGCCAGCCGCCGCTCCTCCTCCAGCCCCTTGTTGCCGCTCTCATCCAGCGCCCGCTGATTGGGAAACAACCCCTCCTCCCAACCCGGCAAAAATACCGTATCGAATTCCAGTCCCTTCGCCGCGTGCAGGGTCATCAGATTGACCCGGTCCGCACCGGCCTGCTCGTCATTCTCCATGACCAGCGAGACATGCTCCAGAAACCCCTGCAGCGACTCGAAATCCGCCAGCGCGCGCAAGAACTCCTTCAGATTGTCCAGCCGCCCCGGCGCCTCCGGCGATTTGTCCGCCTTCCACATGCCGGTGTAGCCGCTCTCGTCCAGCACCGTCGCCATCACAACGATATGCCCATCCTGCGACAGCATGCCGCGCCACCGTGCGAACCCGCCCATCAGCTCCAGCACGGCCTCGCGCGGCTTGCCCTTCAGCGCACCCGCCCGCGCCAGACCCTCCGCCGCGACACTCAGCGAAACGCCCTGCGCCCGCGCCGCGTCATGCATCATCCGTAGCGCGACGTCGCCCAAGCCGCGTTTCGGCACATTGACGATGCGCTCGAACGCCAGATCGTCCGCCGGCTGCACCAGCGCCCGCGCATAGGCCACCGCATCGCGAATTTCCGCCCGCTCGTAAAACCGCAACCCGCCGACAATGCGATACGGTACGCCAAGCGTAATCAGCCGCTCCTCGAACGGCCGCGTCTGGTGTCCCGCCCGCACCAGCAGCGCCATTTCCGAAAGCGCATGGCCCTCGCGCTGCAAACTTTCGATGCGCTCACCAACCATGCGCGCCTCCTCGTCGGAGTCCCACAGGCTGACCAGCTGCACCTTCTCGCCGGCCGCATCCTTGCCCCCCGGCCGCAGCGTCTTTCCGAGTCGCCCCTCGTTATGCGCAATCAACCCGGAAGCGGCGGCCAATATCGGTGCGGTGCTGCGGTAATTCGCCTCCAGCCGCACGATCGCCGCCCCGGGAAAATCCTTTTCGAAACGCAGGATGTTTTCCACCTCGGCGCCCCGCCACGAATAAATGCTCTGGTCGTCATCGCCCACACAGCAGATATTCTTCGATTGTTGCGCCAGCAGGCGCAGCCACAGATACTGCACCACGTTGGTGTCCTGGTATTCGTCCACCAGAACATAGCGAAACATCCGGTGGTACTGCGCCAGCACATCCGGCTGGCCGCGCAATATCTCCGTCACG
>JAATGE010000079.1 GCA_015654825.1 Rhodospirillales bacterium | reverse complement strand
CCAGCGGGGTCCAGGGGCAGAGCCCCTGGCCTTTTTTTCACTGCCCTAATCCTCATACCCGCCAGGATGCCCCTCGCGCCAGGCCAAGGCCGTCCGCACGATCTCGCCGATTTCCGCATAGCGCGGCTCCCATCCCGTCTCCCTTCTCAGCCTGTCCGACGCCGCCACCAGCACCGCCGGATCGCCCGCCCGGCGCCCCGCCATGCGCACCGGCACCCGCCGGCCGCTCACTTGCTCCACCGCGCGGATCACCTCCAGCACCGAATGCCCGGCACCATTCCCCAGATTGTAGGTGACGCTGCCCTGCTCAAGCCGGTGCAACGCGCGCAGATGCGCATCCGCCAGGTCGGTCACGTGAATGTAATCGCGTATGCACGTGCCGTCCGGCGTGGGATAATCGCCGCCGAACACCGAAATTTCCGCCCGCCGCCCCAGCGCCGCATCGATCACCAGCGGAATGAGATGGGTCTCCGGATCATGGTCCTCCCCGGCCCGCCCGGCCGGATCGGCGCCCGCCGCGTTGAAATACCGCAGGCACGCGAAACGCAGCCCATGGATCTGCCCCGCCCAGTGCAGCGCCCGCTCGATCATCCATTTGCTCTCGCCGTACGGCGACCCCGGTTCCACCGGCTCTGTCTCGTCGATCGGGATTTTGCGCGGATTGCCGAACAGGTTGGCCGTGCTGGAGAGAACGAATTTCCCCACGCCGTGATGCACGCAGGCCTCGATCAGCCGCATGCCCAGCGCCGCGTTCTCCAGCAGATACAGAAACGGCTTTTCCATGCTCTCGCCGACCAGCGAGAGCGCCGCGAAATGAAACACCGCGTCCCACGGCCCATCCGCCAGCACCAGCTCCAGCCGGCGCTCATTGCCGATATCCGCCTCGATCAGCGTCGCCGCCTGCGGCACGGCGCCGCGATGCCCCTGCCGCAGATTGTCGTAGACAACGACCTCGTGGCCCGCATCCAGCAGGGCCAGCACCAGATGGCTGCCGACATAGCCGGCCCCGCCGGTCACCAGAAACCGCCCCATCCGCTCCCCCGCTCCGTTCGCCGAACGGCTGTAGCGCGCCCGGAGCCCACAGGCCACGCCCGCCCAGGCGCCTCACGCGCGGCACCCCGGCACAACCGATGCAGCCCCGGCCCCACCGCCGCCTTTCATTGCGAAAGCGGGGCGCCCTACTGCTTCTGGTTGTTCACCAGCGGATTGACGTTATACGAGAATCCCCACGTCACCGGCACGAATTGCTGAATATGCTGATTCACCCAGTCGTACACCTGCGCCACGCCGGTCTTCGGCACGATCACGATGTCGTAGGGCTGCAGCACCACATCGGCCGATGGATCGCGGCCCGAGAGCGCATCCGCGTAACGAACCGAAAAGAGCACCGCCCGCCCGCCATCGGCGCGCCGCACGATCAGCACGGCCGTCTTGTCGCCGCTCAGCCGCACACCCCCGGCCCGCGCCACCGCGGCCAGCAGCGTCGGCGGTGGCCCGGCGGTGGTGATTTCGCCCGGCGTAAATACCTCGCCCGCCACGTACACCCGCACCGGCGCATAGGATTTTACCTCGACGGTAATGCGCGGGTCGCGCAGCTCGCTGGCGTAGCCGGTGCGCAGCGCCACGGCGATCGCCTCCGGCGTGCGTCCCTCCGCCGGCACGGCTTCGGCCAGTTGCGTGCTGATCCGCCCATCCGGGCGCACCGTCACATCCTCGTTCAGCTCGGGCGTCAGGAACAGGCGCACCGCCAGCTCGTCGCCGACCTGAACGCGATATGGCATGCCCGCCTGGGCCAGCGGCGGTGCCGGCGGCGGCGGCGCGGCGGGGCCGTCGGCACAGGCACCGGCCAGGCCGGCCAGAAGCGGCAGCAGGCGGTGCAGCTCTCGTCTCACGAGCCCACCATATGCCTACCTACGGTAGTTCCGCCAGCACTCGCTTACAATTTCAGGTAGAATTAATTGCCCGGCGCCACGGGCGCGCAATTGGTCCGCCCGGCGGCGAGGCAATCCTGCACGCTGGCCGCGCCACCCAGCACATGGCTCAGCCACAGCCCGCCCAGGATCAGCACCGCAACCACGCCCAGCGCTATCAGCGCGCCGCGGTTGGAGGCGGGTTCGTGGTCTTCGGTGTCGTTCATGACGCAGTTCGCCCACGCAGCTGGGCGCGGAGCTGTATCAAACCCCGCGCCCATCGCGCCAGCCCTGTCGCCGGTTCATCCCGGCCCGCCGTCGCAGCGCCGCACAAACCTAGCGGTGGAACCCGAACCCGCCACGCGCGCCGCCGCCGCCGTG
>JAATGE010000155.1 GCA_015654825.1 Rhodospirillales bacterium | reverse complement strand
GCGGTGATTTCGCGCAATTCGACGCAGGCGCCGCGCGGTGTCAGCAGCGGTTTTACGATATGGCGGGGGCGCGGGCAGGTGGCGAACACGTGGTGCAGGTCGGCGACCGCGTCGGCGACCGTTTCGTGCACGCGGAGGTCTTCCAGAATCCGCTGTGCACCGCTGGCGTTGCGCCAGGCATTTTCCTGTGGCCAGCCGTCGCGGGGGGCGACCAGGCGCAGATGGTATAAGCCACCGTTCGCCATGGCGCGGGCCGCGGCGCCGATATTGTCGGCGAGTTGCGGGCGAACCAGGATCACCACGGGCGATTCGCCGATCGGCAGCAGCGCCGCGCCGCGATCTTTTCCGGTCATGCGCGGCGGCCGGTCATGCGGACGCTATTTCCATTGCACGTTCGGCGGAACGTCGTGGCCAGCCTGTTTCGGGTGCGGATGTTTCTCGAGCCAGGTCTGCATGAAGCCGATTTCGTGCTGCTGTGCGGCGATGATGCGGCCGGCCAACTGCTTCAGCTTCGGATCGGATCCGTATTTCAGTTCGATTTCGGCCATGTCGATCGCGCCCTGGTGGTGCGGCTCCATGTGGGTGACGAAATCGTGGTCGGGATCGCCGGTGTAGGGAGCGTCCATGCCGCCCATCATCTTGTCCATGGCCTGCTTGTAGGCCGGCGTCGCGTCATTGGCGGGAACGTAGGCGGCGCCGGGGATTTTTGCGCCCGCCGGGGGCGCGGCGGTGGGCGCCGTGGGCGGTGTCGGCGCCACCGGCTTCATGCCGGGCATGTTGTCCATGCTCTGCTTATCCACGGTCGGTTTATCCACGGTTTGGGCGGCCGCGGCGCCGATCCAGCCCAGCACCAGCGAGGCGGACAGGGTCATGATGGCTCGTTTCATTCGGCTCTCCTTCAGTTGGTGCGGCGCCAGGTAGTGCCGGTCGGGCCATCCTCCAGCACCACGCCCTGGGCGGCGAGATCGGCACGGATCGTGTCGGCGCGGGCGAAATCCCTGGCGCGACGGGCGGCCAGGCGTTCCTCGATGGCGGCCAGGATGGCGCTGTCGTCGCCGTCGCCGCGGAACCAGTCCTCGGGGCGCTGCTGCAGCAGGCCGAGCAGGTTGCCCGCGGCCTTCAATGCGGCTGCCGCGTGGGCATCGCCGGCCAGTGCCGGGCCTGCCAGCGCATGCAGTTCGGCGATTGCCGCGGGCGTATTGAGATCGTCGCACAGGGCGGCGAGGAATGCCTCCGGGACTGGCGCGTGCGCGCCGGCGGGTGCGTTTTGCAATGCTCGATAGAAACGATCCATCGCATCGCGCGCTTCGGTAAGCCCGGTGTCGGAAAAATCCAGTACGGTTCGGTATCGGGCGGACAGCAGCAGCAGCCGCACTGCCTCCCAGGGTGCGCGCGCCAGCACGTCCCGCAGCGTGAAGAAATTGCCGAGGCTCTTCGACATTTTCTCGCCGTTGACCTGCAGCATGCCGTTATGCAGCCAGACGCGTGCGAAATCGCTGCCGGGGAATGCGCACAGGCTTTGTGCGCGTTCGTTCTCGTGGTGCGGGAAAATCAGATCGGAGCCGCCGCCGTGGATGTCGAAATCGGTGCCCAGGTAGCGCCAGGACATGGCACTGCATTCGATGTGCCAGCCGGGGCGGCCGCGACCCCAGGGGCTGTCCCAGCCGGGCAGGTCGGGCGCTGAGGGTTTCCAAAGGACGAAATCGCCGGCGTCGCGCTTGTAGGGCGCCACTTCGACGCGCGCGCCGGCGAGCAGATCGTCCGGGCTGCGGCCGGACAGCGCGCCATATTCGGAAAAACTCGCGACGGCGAACAGCACGTGGCCCTCGGCCTCGTAGGCGTGGCCGCCCGCGATCAGCTTTTCGATGACCGAGATCATTTCGGGAATGTGGGCGGTGGCGCACGGCTGCACGTCCGGCGGTTGGTTGCCGATGGCGGCCATGTCGGCCTGGAATTCGGCGCCGGTGCGGGCCGTGATGGCACCGATCGGCTCGCCGCTGGCCGCGGCGCGGGCGTTGATCTTGTCGTCCACGTCGGTGATGTTGCGCACGTAGGTGACACGCGGATAGAGCGTGCGCAGCAGGCGGACCAGCACATCGAAATCGACGAAGGCACGCACGTTGCCGAGATGCGGCAGGTCGTAGACCGTTGGGCCGCAGACATAGACACGTACGTGTGACGGATTGGCCGGCACGAACAGCTCGCGCCGGCGGGTCTGGCTGTTGTGGAGGTAGAGGTCTTGCATGGCGGGGCGTCTAATGCGGCTAAACTTGGCGGAAGGCCAGGGCAGAGCCCGGGCCTTTCTGACCCCCACTAGTGCCCATGGGGCGGTGCCCCTGGTGTTCGTGGTTCGCTTGCCTGCCCTTCGCCCGCCGGGGGTACTGGCTTACGGCTCGGGCGCTAGGGTGCCGCCGCCCCGGAGAGGGCGCTACAACTGGAGGTTGCCATGAAAGCCGAGACCGAAGCGACATTGGCGCGTGCGCTGATCCACCGCCACGGCATGCAAGCCGCCGCGGTAGCGCGTGAACATGTGGAGCAAAGCCAGGCGCAGGGTGACCGCGAGGCGGCCGTGGGATGGGCCGGCGTTGCCCGCGTGGTCAACGAGTTGCGTGCGGAGCAGCGCGCGGCCTGAGCCGCGGCCGCACCGCGCGCGGCGGCCAAACCAGCGGTCAGGCCGCCACGACTGTGTCGTGGGCGGCCAGGAAATCCGCTTTCACGCGATCGCGGCCGGCCTGACGTTCGGCACTGAGTGCGTTGCCGGCACGCTCGAGCAGCGAGGTCAGGTTGTCCCCGGGGGCGAACGCCGCCACGCCGACGCTGATCGTGACCGGCAGCCTACCCCTCGGTGTGTCGAATGGCGCGGCCGCCACGGCACGGCGCAGGCATTGCGCCAGTGCCGCGGCGTCAGCCATGGAAATGGACGTCATGCAGACCGCGAACTGGCCGCCGCCGAGACGGCCCAGCATGTCGGAGCGGCGAATACTCTCGCCCAGGCGGTCGGCCAGGCCGCATAGCACCGCGTCGGTGGCCGCCTGTCCCGCGTCATGGGTGAGATGGACGAACCGGTCCACGTCGGCGAGCATCAGGCAGGGACCGAGCACCCGGCGGCCGTCGCCGGCATTGGCCTTCGCGCTGTCGATTTCGGCGACGACGGCACGCATCAGCGACTGCCCGGTGGCGATACCGGTCAGCGCGTCGCGTTGGTCGCCGGGCTCGATCTCGATGCGGCGCCTGTCGCGCTCGATCTGGTGCCCGACGATGGCGAAATGGGTAATCGTGCCGCTCTCGTCCTGCAGCGGCTCGATCTGCATCTCCAGGCAGTAAGGTACGCCGCCTTTCGAAACATTTGTTACTCGCTCCTGCAGGGGGTTGCCGGTCTGCAGCGCCGCGCGAATGAAGTCGACCGCGGTGCGGATCGCGTCGGGGCCCTGCAGCACCGTCGGACAACGGCCGAGCAACTCCTCCGCGCTGTAGCCGCTAAGTTTGGCAAAGGCCTGATTGAAGTAAACGATCAGGGGGCCGGGTGGAAGCATGTCGGCGGTGGTCACCATGACACAGTCGCTCGTCAGTTCGAGAATGCGTGCGAACGGAACGGGGCCGCTGCGCCGGGCGCCGGCCGGTCCGAGTGCGAAGGGATTGCATTGGTCGAGCAGCGCCGCGATCTCCCGCGCCTCGAGTGCCGATCCGAACAAATGCCCTTGTACCTGGGGGCATTTTTCATTCTGCAGGATTTCCAGGTCGTCCTTCGATTCGACGCCGACTGCGCAGCAGGGGATACCCAGCTTTGCGCAAAGGCCGATGGTGGCGCGGACGGTCGCGAGCCGGTCGCGCGACTCGCAGAGGCCGCTGACCAGCGACCGATGGACCTTGATTTCGTCGATCGGTGTTTCGGCGAGGCTGTTCAACGACGAGAGGCTGCGCAGCGATGACGGGTCGAGCCCGAAATCGTCGATCGCGATGCGCACGCCGGTCTCGCGCAGTGCCTGCAGCGAAACCAGCGTCGCGGCGCCGCTATTGACCATCGCCTGGCTCACCTCGAGTACAAGGCGGGATGCGGCGAGGCCGGAGGTCCGCAACGCGGAAGCAACGATCGCCGGCAGTGCCGCGTCCGCGAGTTGACCGGCCGTGATGTTGACGGCGACACTGACGCCATCGGCCCAGAGCGACGCCTCGCGGCAGGCCTCCTCGAGCACTTCCTGGCCGACGGCACAGATCAGGCCGAGTTCCTCGGCCAGCGGCACGAAATGCGCGGCCGGGACTTTTCCGTGCACCGGGTGGTCCCAATGCAGCAATGCCTCGAACGTGGTTATCCTGCGCGTTACGAGATCGATCTGCGGGCGGTAGCGGATTTCCAGCTTCCTGGCCGTGATCGCGTCGTGCAGGTCCAATTCCAGCATGCGCTTGGCTTGTGTCGTGCGATCCATCTTGGGGCCGAACAGGCGCAACGAGCCATGCGTCTTGGCGTTCGGCTCGCTGCGCCACTGGCCGTCGCGGGCCGATCCCGCGGCACCGGGGGCCGCATCGGAAGGGCCGAACAGGTCGCCGGGGTAGGGCGTCTCGATCGTTTCGATATCGTCTTCCTCGCGCACCGAAATCCACGATCCCGGCGAGAAGAACGCGATCAGCCCGAACGCGTGCGCGGCGCTCGAGCGGCAGAGCAGGCGGGTTCGGGTCGCGACGGCGACCTTGACCGGCGGCAACTGGTTATAGCCGACTTGAAAACTGACAGTGTGGGTGCCAGGAGTTACTTCGAAAGACCATCGTTCCCGCTGGGAAATGCTGCCCCGCTGCTGACCGTCGATCATGACCTTGTAGGGGCGGAAGCGATCGGCGAGGCTGCCGGCCGTACGCTCGATGATGATCTGAGCCATCGAAGGCTGTTCTCCAAAATTCTTTGCTGCGCGCTGATATTGCGGCGCTATTTCGATAAACGAGGCATCCGTTCGGGCGATCAGGGCGCCAGATCGTTACCAGAAATTATCGTTTTGCCGGGCCGGTCGGCGCCGGCGCGCACCCGGCTTCAGGCCGGGTGCGCCGGCGCGGACATTACGGACGCGCTGGAATTCTGGACCACTGGGCCGGGGACAGATGAACATGCATTTAGTTTTGTAGCGCAGGCTTAATTATCAATATCAAACCCAAAAATATAAACTATTTCTTTGCATCCAACTCACGGAACTTTCTCTGCAGATCGAATTCGCGTGTCGTCACATAGCCCTCGACGCGTGCCAGACGGGATTCCAGGCGGCTTATCGTGTCGCGCACGGCGATCACGCCGGGGTGGGTCGGCTGCGCGGGCTCGCCGGAGGAGCGAAACCGGTTCTGCAACTGTGCCAGGCCGCCGTTGCGCTGCACGGTGCGCCAGATGGCGAAAAGGATCACCAGGACCGCGAGGCCGGCAAGAAAGTGGACGATGGCGCCGCCGTCGCTGCTGTGCGAGCGGCCAATGTGGATTGTCGTGGTGCCGGTGTCGTCGCTGTCGGTGACGACCTCCCCGAGCTTGCCGAGACCGAGTTGGGCCAGGTCCGCGTCATGCACGCTGATCGAGCTGCCGCCGTTGGCTGATTTGTGCAGCAGGCCGCTGACGCGCGCCACTTTGATGTCGCCACCACCCGACGCCTGCAGGTCGGCGTTGATGGCGGTGGCGGAGACAACCAGGTCGCCGCTGCCGGAGAGCCTGGCGTGCAGGTCGGCGATGGTGCCCTTGCCGATTACCGCATCGCCCGACCCCTCGATGACGATGTGCGCGGGGCCGGTGTGGATGCTACCGACCGCGAGGTCGCCGGAGCCGCTCTGGCGGGTGCGCAGCACGCCGGCCACGTCCTGCACACGGATCGATCCGCTGGAGCTGGACGTCAGCGAGACTGCCCCGCTCGCCGCCTCGACGATGGTGTCGCCGCTGCCCTTGACGTTCAGCACCAGCACGCCGACGCGGCCGACCGTGAGATCGCCGCTGCCGCCGACATTGGCGATCAGCGGCCCGATGGTGCTGCCGACGTGGACCGAGCCGTCGCCGTCCTGGGTCAGCGTAATCGCACTACCGGCGGGTACGTCGATGCGCAGATGGCCGAGCTGATCGCCGCAACCGGTGGCGGTGACGGTGGCCGTGCCGCCGCCGGTCGTCTGGACGCAGGAAAGATCGTCGGCGGTCAGGCGCACCTGGCCGTGCAGGGTGGGGTCCGGCTCGATCGAGGCGGCGCTGTCGAGGTTCAGCGAGGCGACGAGCTGGCCGCCGGGGATCGTCGCCGTATCGGCCCAGGCCGGGGCGGCAATGGATAGTGCCAGCGCGACGGCCAGCAGGGGGCGCGGCATGCTCATGCGCGGGCCCTCGAACGCCAGCCGGGAGCATCCTCGTCGAGCAGGCGCTCCAGCGTTTCTACCCGCTGTTCGAGGCGGCGGGCCGCTTCCATGGCGGCGGAAAGCGCGGATTGATCGCCGTTGGACATGCCGGCGGACGTGGTGGCCTGTCGCTTATAGTGACCTCGCACGACAGTCCACACGATCACGAAGGCGAAGATTGTGAAGAGGTCCCAGTTCATTGCCGCCGTTCCTGTGCGTGCGTTGGGGCACGCGATTGCTGTGGTGAGGGTATGGTGACGGTATGTTTAGCACCCGCCGTGCCAGCGCGTCTGCCCGCCTTCCGCCTGGGTTTTGTGCGGGGTTTGGGGGATGCACATGATACGGGTAGCCATCATGTGGCGTGGGGCGCCAGAAAGGGCGCCAGAAAGGGCGAAGGAAGGCCAGGGCTCTGCCCTGGACCCGCTGGGGACAAGTCCCCAGACCCCATTTAGCGCTGCTCGGCTTCTCATCGGCTCCCCGGCGAAGCCAGCACCAATTATGGGTCTGTAGGCTTCGCCGTTCCCACCAATGAATGGGGTCTGGGGGACTTGTCCCCAGCGGGTCCAGGGCAGAGAGCATGTAGTTTTTTGACCAAATCGGCGCTTTCGGAGTGGCGGCGCGCCCGTCGGTACGATTCTTTGGTCTTTGGCTTGACCAGGATCGAGGCTCCCGTGAGCGACCCAGCGTTATTTT
>JAATGE010000532.1 GCA_015654825.1 Rhodospirillales bacterium | reverse complement strand
GCCGCCGGCGGCGGCCGCATGTGCCGCGCTTTCGATCGTTTCGCGATACTCGAAGCCCGGTTCGCCCAGGCGTGCGCGCATATCCACCAGGCCGGGGCAAAGCGCCGCGCCCCCCGCATCGAACGTCGGTATCCCTTCCGGGGCGGCGAAACGGCCGAATTCGGCAATGCGGCCGCGATGGATCAGCAGCGCCCCCGGCTCATCCAACCCGCTCGCCGGGTCCAGCAGCCGGGCGTTGGCGATCAGCAGATCAGACATTGCGGCTGTGGCCGCGCGAGAGAAGGTCCAGCACCGCCATGCGCACCGCCACCCCCATTTCGACCTGCTCGCGGATTAGGCTGCGCTCGGGATCGTCGGCGACGGCGCTGTCGATCTCCACGCCGCGGTTCATCGGCCCCGGATGCATGACCAGTGCGTCCGGTTTGGCCAGCGCCAGTCGGGCGTGGTCGAGGCCGTAGCGGCGGAAGAACTCGCGCGCGGAAGGTACCAGGCCGCTCACCATGCGTTCCCGCTGCAACCGCAACATCATGACGATGTCTGTGCCGGGCAGGCCCTGCTCCATGCTGTGAAAGACCGTCACGCCGAGCTGCTCGATCTCCGCCGGGATCAGCGTCGGGGGGCCGATCAGCCGCACCCGGGCGCCGAGCGTGGAGAGCAGCAGAATATTGCTGCGGGCGACGCGGCTGTGCGCGATGTCGCCGCAAATGGCCACGATCAGGCCCTCCAGCCGGCCCTTGCGACGGCGAATCGTCAGCGCGTCGAGCAGCGCCTGGGTCGGGTGCTCGTGGGTGCCGTCGCCGGCATTGATGACCGAGGCATCGACCTTCTGGGCGAGCAGGGCAGGGGCGCCGGACTGGCCGTGGCGCACCACGAGCAGGTCGCACTGCATGGCGTTCAGGGTGGCGGCGGTGTCGAGCAGCGTCTCACCCTTGCTGACCGAGCTGGCGCTGACCGCCATGTTGATAACGTCGGCGCCGATGCGCTTGCCGGCCAGCTCGAAGCTGGTGCGGGTGCGCGTGCTGTCCTCGAAGAACAGGTTGATCAGGGTCTTGCCGCGCAGCAGGTCGCGAGGTGCGTTGCCGGAACGGTTCAGCAGGGCATAGGCCTCCGCGACATCCAACAGCTCGGTGATCTGGGGCGGGTGCATGCCTTCGATCGCGAGCAGGTGGCGGGCGTGGGGCAATGATGACTCCGTGGGTGAGCGACATTTACAAGGGGGCCAGGGGTAAAGAAAGGCCAGGGTTCTGCCCTGGACCCGTGACGCCGGAGGCGAGCTGCGCACGACGGGGCCAGAAGGCCCCAACCCCATTTTATCTGTTCCCAGCCTGGCACCGGCTGCCAGCGCGCCGCTAAATCCAACGTCTCTCTACGCGGTACCGAAGATTCCCGCCGCGCCGCGCGTACGACAGCGGCGGCACGCCGTCGGGGCGCCAGGGGGCAGAGCCCCCTGGTCGGCGAAGTTATTAAAACTCAATTCATTGATTTCGTTCCATAATCCTTATCTTCGCGCTTATGGGGCCGAGCCCTGGCCTTTCTATCCTAATTCTCGCCCCCGTAGGCCCCCGACCCGATTCATGAGGGGAGCAGCGGAGCGCTCCGCCATGATCGCCACCAGGCAGGTCCACGAGAAGAACGTCAGATATTCATATCGCAAGTTGATGTGGGTGATGAAATAGGGCGCGCTCGGCAGCAGGCAGTAGGCCAGCCAGAACGCGCGCCGTGGGCCGTTGACCAGAAGCATCGCCATGGCCAGCGCTTTCAGGACGCCGAACAGATTGAAGAGCGCGAATTCGACGCGCCACGGCCCCGGCACAAATCCGATCATGTCCGTGGTGGGAAAGAAATTCAGCCAGACACGCTGCGCCGTCACGCGCGCGAACCGCCACGGATTCGCTTCGATGCGCCGCAGCGCGGCCTCCTTCAGCTCGCCGTAATAGGCAATTTCGCCGACCTGGCGCATCCGCCGCGCCGCATCGAGCGACGTGCTCGGGTGGATCGGTCCGCCCATGACCCCCGGATCGTAGAATCCCTCTACGCCGGGCTGGTTGCCCGCCGCGAATTCCAGACCGAAATTGGAGCGCGTCAGGATGAATGAACCGAACGTGAAATAGTTGCGCACGCCCCAGGGCACCGCCAGGCAGGCGGCCAGCGTGCCCGCGAGGATGGCGCCGCGCCACCAGGGCTGCAATTGCCGGCGCTTCCAGATCACCATGGCCAGCGAGACGATGACGGCGAGACCGACACTCGGCACGATCAGCAGGCCCGATCCCAGCAGCAGGCCGAGCAG
>JAATGE010000663.1 GCA_015654825.1 Rhodospirillales bacterium | reverse complement strand
TAAGGTCAGAAAGGCCAGGGCTCTGCCCTGGACCCGCTGGGGACAAGTCCCCAGACCCCATTAATAAGGAATCGTTAGCGGACACGGCGAAGCCAGAAAATCCATGACATTTACAGGCTTCGCCCAGAAGCCAAGGAGAAGCCGCGCAGCGTTAATGGGGTCTGGGGCCTACTGGCCCAAGCGGGTCCAGGGCAGAGCCCTGGCCTTCTTTCGCTTCCTACTCTCGCGAAAGTTGGCGCGTATGGGGCTCTGCCCTGGACCCGTCACGCCGGAGGCGTGCTTCGCACGACGGGGCCAGTAGGCCGCAGACCCCCACTCATTGGGGGGAACGGCGAAGCCTGAAAACATCGTGGGTGGTACTGGCTTCGCCGGAGAACCAATGAACGGGGGTCGGGGGCCTCAGGCCCCAGCGGGGTCCAGGGGCAGAGCCCTTGGCCTTCCTGGACTTACCTCACCGCGTCCCGCAGCGCCGCCTGCACCACGTCCGGGCGCTCCATCGGCAGGAAGTGGGTGGTTCCCGCCACCGTCTCCATCCGAATTCCCGGCCAGCGCGTGGTGGCGGACTGTTCGGTGACGCTGCAGGTGGAGCCGGTTTCGGCGCGCAGCACGCGCAGCCTGCCGGCCGCGGCGGCGAAGCCCGCGTAGGGGTTGCTGATGGCGTAGGCGGCGAAGTTCGCGGCCTCCCACGCCGGCGCGCAGGCGAGCGTGACGCTGCCATCGGGCGTTTCGCGCAGGCCGTCGGCCAGATAGTCCTGCAGCACTGCGTCCGGCCATGTCTTGAAGGCGCCGCGGCCGCGATAGGCCGTGGCGGCCTCGGTGCGGCTCGCGAAGGTGGCCTTGCGTCGCAGCGCGGCCTGGGTGAGCGGCTGGTCCCACGCGAGGGCGCCCGTGCTGTCGGCGTAGACCGCCTCGCCGGCCACCACGGGGTCGAATAGCACCAGGGCGATGTTGCCGGCGTCCGTGAGATGGGGTGCGGCCAGCAGGCAGGCGGTGGCGCCCATGGAGTGGCCGGCCAGCACGCGGGGCGGCGCGCCGAGCGCACGCAGCAGCGCCAGCAGGTCGTCGGCGTAGACCTTCCAGGCGTGGTGCGTGGTCGGTGTCGGCAGCCGTGACAACCCGTGGCCGCGCAGGTCCACGGCGAGGACGCGCAGCGCGGCGCCGAGCGGGGCGAGCGCCTGGCGGTAGGTGCGGGCGTTGAAGCCGTTGGCGTGCAGCAGCAGGATGTCGATGGCGCGGTTGTCGGGGCCGAATTCGAGCGCGGCCATTTCGCCGCTGCCGGCGGTGCTCTCGATCGGGATCAGGCGGCGTCGGTCATCGTCGGGGGCGGGCGGCATGGGAGCGTCTTGCCGGGATCGTGGCCGGATGGCCAGGGTTCCGATCGGTGGGGCGTTGTTCGAGCGGGGCTGGGGGTTCGGGCGCCGGATTTGCCCTCGACAAGACGTGGCCGGGCGGGGGAAATACGCGGGCCGCCGGTCGGGTTCCCATGCGCCAATTGCTGCTTTTGCGACACGCGAAGTCCGCCTGGGACGACCCGGCGCTGTCGGACCATGCGCGGCCGCTGAATGAGGCCGGCCGGGCCGCGGCTGCGTCGCTGCGGCAGGCGATGCTGGATCTGGGGCTCACGCCCGATGTGGTGCTGGTGTCGTCGGCGCGGCGCACGATGCAGACGCTAGAGGCGCTGGAGCCGTGGGAGGAAAGCCCGCTGGTGGAGCCGATGGACCGGCTTTACCTGGCGACGGCGCCGCAATTGCTGGCGATCCTGCGGGGCATTTCGGATACCGTGCGCAGCCTGATGGTGGTGGGGCACAATCCGGGGCTGCACGACCTGGCGCTGACGCTGGCCGGGGCGCATGCCATGGCCGCGAACCGCGACGTGACGCGCCAGCTCGCGGCGGGATTTCCGGCGGGCGCGCTGGCGGAATTCACGGTGGCACCGCGCTGGTGCGAGCTCGACGAGGGGGGCGGCCGCCTGGTGCGGTTCCTGTGCCCGCGGGATTTGCCGGAGATGGCCAGCTGAACGACGCGCCCGCCCCGGAGGACGCCGCCGCCAGGCCGGCCCCGCCAAAGCCGGTGCTGGAATTCGACGTCGCGCTCGCCGACCTGCCGCGCCTGCTGCGCAGCCCGGTGCTGACCGCGCACCGCGACGGGCGGGCGCGCAGCGTGGCGCTGCGCACCGTGTGGCACGATACGGCGGCCGGGGACCTGGCGGCCGAGGGCCTGGCGATCGCGGAGGATGGCGCCCACTGGCGGCTGGAACGGCGGCAGCCGAACGGGTGTGGCGACTGGCCGCCGGCAACCCCTGCCCCGGTGCTGGCGGAAGCGGCGGCGCCCGAGGCGCTGCGCCCGGACCTGAGCGGTGAGCTGGTGGCGGTCGCGGCGTTCACCGGGCGGCACCGCAGTTATCCGCTGCGCAGCGATGGCGCGCCGGCGCGGCTGGATG
>JAATGE010000538.1 GCA_015654825.1 Rhodospirillales bacterium | reverse complement strand
TTCGCCGTTCCCCCGCAGTTCCTAATGAATGGGGGTCTGGGGCCTCAGGCCCCAGCGGGTCCAGGGCAGAGCCCTGGCCTTCCTGCCCTTATCCGCGCCCTGGACACGGCCGCAGGAGTCAAGATTTCCGGCAGTTGGTATAATCCTTATCCTAGCGCTTATGGGGCAGAGCCCCTGGCCTTTCTACCCTTCTTCCGCGGCCCGCACCTGGTTCCGCCCCGCCTGCTTGGCCGCGTACAACGCCGCGTCGGCGCGCAATATCATCGCCTGCACCTGCAACGTGCCCATGCCGCGCGCGGTCGCGACGCCGGCGCTGATCGTGACCATGCCGTTGGCGCCCGGCGCGGGATGCGGCACCTCCATCGCCGCGACGGCCTTGCGAAACCGTTCCGCGATCTCCAGTGCGTCGTCGAGTGCCGCGCCGGGCAGCAGCACCGCGAATTCCTCGCCGCCGACGCGCGCGACCAGGTCGGTGTGGTCACGCAACTGTTCACGCAGGCAGCCGGCTACCTGGCGCAGGCAGGCGTCGCCTGCCGGATGGCCGAAATGATCGTTGTATGGCTTGAAATGATCGATATCGATGGCGATCAGGCTGACGCGGCGTGCCCGGCTCATCGAGGTATCGGAGCCGGTGCCGTCATCCACCGAGGCCGCGAGCCACTCGTCGAACGCGCGGCGGTTCGGCAGGCCGGTCAGCGGATCCCGCCGTGCGAGATCGTCCAGCGCGCGATTATCCGCGGTCAGCGCCTCGCGCCGCAGCCGCTCCTTCAGCGTCAGCAGATAGGCACGGCGATTTTCGCGTTCCTGGCGCCAGTTGGCGGCCAGCGCAATCGCCGCCGCGATGATCGTGGTCTCGAGGAACTGCCCCTTCACGACCGCCGGCAGCGCTGGGCCGGCCAACATCGCAAAAATGTGCACCGCCACCAGCAGTGAAGTAGTGGCGATCGCGTAGGGCACGCGCAACTGAAGCACCAGCGTGCCGAGCAGGATCGTCAGGATCATTGCGGTATTGTTCATGGCCGCGTTGGGCCAGGCGCCCCCTAGATAAAGTACGGAGAGCGCCACGCCGCTGACCGCGAGCAGCAGGCTGGCCAGGGTTTCGCGGATGATCGGGCGCAGGCCGCGCCGCAGCAGGAACGCGGCCAGCAGGTAAGGGGGGCCCAGCACCAGGGCATGCAGCAACCGGTCGCGACGGCCGATGCCAGAAAGGCCCCCCGTCAGGTCCCAGAGCAGGTAGGCGATGCAGCCACCGAGCACCAGCTTGGCCAGCAGCCGGCTCCGGACGGCCCCGGTGTCGCGTTCGTAGGCGGCCTCGAGCTTTGGCGCGAACCGGAGCATGATCGAGCGCGACCGTCCGCTGAGCCAATGGTCGATCCATGGCTGCATGTCGGCGCGCACCATCAGGCGGCTGCTGCCCAGGTCGGGTCGGTATGCGGCACTGGCTGCGCGGGCCTCCGGAACCAGTTTCGCCAGTCCGCTACGATCGCGGCGCGAGGGTTGGGTGAACCGGGCCAATGCCCGGCGGCGCGGGCGGTGACGCCTGCCGCCGGGTTTCCCACCGGCTCGGTCGGCATTATACACGCGCTGCGTGTCGGCGCGCGTGCAAATCAAACGCGGCTTTACGGTTTTTTCGACACTGCGTGCGTCGCGACACACGCGGCGTGCGTGCGGTCGCTCGTGGCATCGCACCTGCAAGCCCTGCGCGTCCTGACCAGGCATCCAATGGCAGGAAGCGCGCGTGGCGCCTCAGCCGCGCCCGGCGGCTGCGCGATCCAGCGGCGGCTGCGCGCCAGCCACGACGGGCACCGTATCGGCAAGGCAGACGCGATTCCGCCCGGTCTGCTTCGCGTGATACAGCGCCGCATCGGCCGCGGCCACGAGGTCGCGAGGGCTCATTGGCTCGGTCGCCAGCAGACTGGCGGCGCCGCAGCTGATGGTCACGATGCGCCCGTGCTCATTGTCCAGATGCGGCAGTTCCAGGGCCGCCACGGCGGCGCGCAACCGTTCGGCGACGTCGGCGCAGAGCTCGCCGTCGAGCCCGGGCAGGACGACGGAGAATTCCTCGCCGCCGATGCGCGCCACCCGGTCGCTGGTGCCGCGCAACTGCTCGCGCAAGCAACGGGCAATGGCCTGCAGGCAGGCGTCACCGGACGGATGGCCATAGAAGTCGTTGTACGCTTTGAACCGGTCCACATCGACAACGATGAGCCCGAGCGAGGTGCCCCCCGCGCGGGCCTGGCGCCAACTGTTCTGCAGCCAGGCATCATAGGCACGGCGGTTCGCCAGGCCGGTCAGTGCATCGCGCCGCACCAGCTCGTCGAGCTCCAGGTTGCGCTGGAACAGATCGTGCCGGCGCAGCCGTTCGCGCAGCGTCAGGACAAAGCCGCGCTGCTGTTCCGCGTGCATTCGGCCATTCGCCATCAGCATGTAAATTCCGGAGACCAGCGCCGCCAGGAACAGGTCCCGATGCAGGCGGGGAGTGCCATCGAGCGCCACTCGCACGCCCTCGGCGAACAGCGCCAGGATCGCGGCGACGACACCAACTGCAATACTGAACCGCACCTGAACGGTGACCGTCACGAACAGCATCATGACCAGCATCGAGGCCACATAGAGCTCGGTGGCGTCGATCCGCGTGCGGACGAACAGGTAGGTCAGCACCGCGGCGTTGACTATTCCGCTGAGGCCCAGCAGCGTCTCGCGCAGCAGCGGCGTCGGGTCGAGCATGACCAGCAGCGCCATGGCGAACGAGAACGGCACTGCGCCGCACAGAAACAGCCGGGTCACGTCGTCCTGCAGGTCGGGCACCGCGCTATTCAGCGTCGGATAGAACAGCAGCGAAACCACGCTGCCGACGAGGCTGACCAAGCCGACGCTGCGGCTGCGCTGGCGGCGCGTCTGGCGTTCGTACTCGGCGCGCAGCAGGGGCGGCAGCACCCGAAACCACGCCCCGCGGCGCGAAAGCCAGGATTCCGCGGCCGCCATCAGCGCCTGAGCCGTGTCGTAAGACGGTATCCGTGGCTTCAAAAACGACAAGAGCAGTCCATCCGTGTAGTAGCGCCGAGAGGGATCGCAACCCCAGGCTGTATAGACAGCGGCCCGTCAGTGCAATCCCGAAGATTTCGGCGACCCTACACGCTAACACACAACCATCGGTAACCGATCCGCGCGCCGGGACCGCATCCGCAGATTGCATCGCACAAGGAACAATTAACCAAAGTTTTTGCTCCTTTTTTCAAAAAGGAGCGCTTGCTGGCTTGTTCTTTTTTGAAAAAAAGAACCAAAAAACTTTTGTTAATTTGGCCCCGCGAGGCGCGCCAGCGCGGCGGATAGCCGGGCGGCCTCGGAGCGCGCCAAAGCCTCGCGGGCGCGGTTTTCGGCTACTATTTCGGCGGGCGCTCGGGCGACGAAGTCCTCGTTCGCCAGTTTGCGGGCCACTTTCGCCGCATCGTCCAGTGCCCGCGCTACTTCGCGGCCCAGGCGCGCACGCTCCGCCGCGACGTCGATCAGGCCGGCAAGCGGCAGCAGCAACGTCGCTTCGTCCAGCACGAGCTGGGCGCATTCCGCGGGTGTTTGCGTGGGCGCGATGCCGATTTCGGACACGCGCGCGAGGCGCCGCGCCGCATCCGCCCAATGAAGCGCACGGGCGATCGTTTCGGGTGCGGCGTCGCGAAGCTGCACCGGCCCGAGCACGGCGGGCGGCACGTTCATTTCGCTGCGTACGGTGCGCACCGCGGTGATGAAACGCACCACCCAGTCGAGTTCGGCGCGCGCCGTCTCGGGCTGGAAAACCGCGTGGCGCTCGGGCCAGGGGGCGCGCACCAGGCTCAGCGCGGGACCATAACCGAACCCGTCCCAGATCGCTTCGGTGACGAACGGCACCGCGGGGTGCAGCAGGCGCAGGATGACGCCGAGCACATGGGCGGTGGTATCGCGCACCTCCTGGGCCGCTTCCACGTCGGCGCCAGCCAGGGTGGGTTTCGCGAGTTCCAGGAACCAGTCGCAGAAGATATTCCAGGTGAAACGCGTGCAGGCGCCGGCGTACTCATCAAATCGGAACGATTCCAGCGCCTGCCCGGCCTCCGCGATGGCGGTGTTCGCGGCGTCCAGCAGCCAGCGGCAGAGCGGCAGCCGCGCGGTTTCCGGCCGGAAAAACGGATTGGGGGCAACCCCGTTCATTTCGCAGAACCGCGCCGCGTTCCACAGCTTCGTGACGAAGTTGCGGCCCTCGGCGATGCGCGGCGGCGAGAGCTTTATGTCGCGCCCGGGGCCGGTCAGTTGGCACACCGCCATGCGCAACGCGTCGGCGCCGTGCTGCTCGATCATCGCCAGCGGGTCGATCGCGTTACCCTTCGATTTCGACATTTTCTGGCCGCGTTCGTCGCGCACCAGGCCGTGGATCGCCACGGTGCGGAACGGCACATCGCCCATGAAATGAATGCCCATCATCAGCATCCGGGCGACCCAGAAGAAGATGATGTCGAAGCCGGTGACCAGCACGTCGGTCGGGTAGTAGCGCTGCAGGTCGGGGGTATTCGCGGGCCACCCGAGCGTGGAGAATGGCCACAGGCCCGAACTGAACCAGGTATCCAGCACATCGGGATCCTGTGTCAGCACGACGCCGGCACCGAAAATTTCCTCAGCCCGGGCGCGCGCGTCGGCCTCGTTCGGAGCAACGAAAACGGTGCCGTCCGGCGCGTACCAGGCCGGGATGCGATGGCCCCACCACAACTGGCGGCTGATGCACCAGGGCTGGATGTCGCGCATCCAGGCGAAGAAAGTGTTTTCCCACTGCCTGGGCACAAAGCTTACGCGACCCTGCTCCACGGCCTCGATCGCCGGCTGCGCCAGGGTTTTTGCGTTGCAGTACCACTGCTCGGTCAGCCTGGGTTCGATCACCGCGCCGCTGCGATCGCCGTGCGGCACCGCGTGGGAGTGTTTTTCGACCTGCTGCAACAGGCCAAGCAGTTCCAGTTCCGCGACGATCGCCGCGCGCGCGGCCTCGCGCCCCTGCCCCGCCAGCGTCCGAACGAAGTTTTGGTCCGCGATACCGGGGACGTCGGCGAGGTCGCCCTCGATTTCGGCGAGCGTGACGCGCGCCTCCTGATCGAGCACCGTCGGCATCTTCAATGCGTGGCGCTGGCCGACCGCGAAATCGTTAAAATCGTGAGCGGGCGTGATCTTCACCGCGCCCGAGCCTTTTTCCGGGTCGGCGTATTCGTCGCCGATGACCGGAATGCGCCGGCCGGTCAGCGGCAGGATGACCGTACGGCCGATCAGGTGGCGCAATTTTTCGTTTTGCGGATGCACGGCGACGGCGGTGTCGCCGAGCATGGTTTCGGGGCGCGTGGTCGCCACCGTCACCTCGCCGCCGCCGTCGAGCGGATAGCGAATGTGCCAGAGATGGCCTGCCGTCTCTACGCTTTCGACTTCGAGATCGGAAATCGCGGTCTGGAATTTCGGGTCCCAATTGACCAGGCGGCGGTCGCGGTAGATCAGGCCCTGGTTGTAGAGCGTGACAAAGACCTCGCGCACCGCGACGGAAAGCCCGTCATCCATGGTGAAACGTTCGCGCGGCCAGTCAAGGCTGGCGCCGAGGCGGCGCAATTGCTGCGTGATGGTGCCGCCGGACTCCGCCTTCCATTCCCAGACGCGCGCGGTAAACGCCTCGCGGCCGATCGCCTGACGCGACGTGCCCTGCTGGCCGAGCAGGCGCTCCACGACCATTTGCGTGGCGATGCCGGCGTGATCGGTGCCGGGCTGCCACAGCGTGTCGCGGCCCTGCATGCGGCGCCAGCGTATCAACGTATCCTGCAATGTAAACGTCAGCGCGTGGCCCATGTGCAGGCTGCCGGTGACGTTCGGGGGCGGGATCATGATGGTGTACGGCTCGGCGTTGGCGCGTACGCCGCCGGCCTCGAAAGCGCCGGCGCGCTCCCAGCCCTCGTAGAGGGGTTGCTCTACGGCTTTGTGATCGAAGGTTTTATCGAGCATGGCAGAAGGAAGGCCAGGGCTCTGCCCTGGACCCGCTGGGGACAAGTCCCCAGACCCCACTCATTGGATTCGGAACGAAATTAATGGGGTCTGGGGCCTAAGGCCCCAGCTTGGTCCAGGGCCAGAGCCCCTGGCCTTCTCTTACCTTACAGCATTTCGCGCGCGACGACGCGCTCGATCTCGGCGCGCACCAGGCGCTCGACGATGGACGGCAGGTGCGTATCCAGCCAATCCTTCAGCACCGGGCGCACTTCGTCGCGCACGATGTCTTCCAGCGAGATGGCGGCGGATTTGTAAACACTCGCGTGGCGCTCGGCGAGCGCCTTTTTCAGTGCGCCTACGGAATGGGACGCGGCGGCCACCGTTTCGGTGGACGCCAGATTGCCCTCGGCTTCGGGGGCGGTCGCGGTTTCAGTAACCATCATGGCGGAATCCAGTATCAGGACGTCGGTTTCGGGTGCCGGCTCGGCGCCGGCGGCTAAAACGGGTTCGGGCTCGGGCTCGGCGGCCGGGGCTTCCGCCACCGGCTCCACGGGCGCTGGCGCGACCGTTTCCGCGGCCGCTGGCACCTCGGCCACGGCGGCCTCTCCCTCCCCCTCATTCAGAATCCGGCGAATCGAGGCGAGAATATCCTCCATCGACGGATCGGCCTCCGCCGGCGGCGGAGCCGGCTTTGGCGGCGGCGGCTGCGAGCCGCGTCGCGAAAATACGCCGCTCATGCGTCAGCGGCCAGGTTGGTGCACAGCATAATCCCCCGTCCCCCACAGTCGGTTCTTGACCGCGTTGTAATATGCCGTTTCGTCATATAGCGGCACCGCAAGACCCAGATCCTTCGCCGTCAACCGCCCCGTCGCGGATGCGATGGTGTAGCTCGAGGTTACGACGCTGGTCACATTCTGCACGAGAGTAATCTGCGCGGACAGCAGATTCTGCTGCTGAATCAGCACATCCTGTGTCGTCGCGCTGCCGACCAATGCCTGGCGCTCGGTGCCTTCGACGGCGATCTGTGCGCTGCGCACCGCGATGCGCGAACTGGCGACCGCGGCGCGCGCCGCGACCAGCGTATCCCAGGCCTGCACGGCCTGCTCGCGGGCGGCGCGTACCGCGTCCTGGGTTTCGCGCACGGCCTGCTGGTAGGTCTGCCGCGCCTGGCGCACCGTCGCGTATTCAGCGCCGCCCTGATAGATCGGCAGCGACAGGTTGATGGTTCCCTGCACGCCGTAGCTGGTCTGCTTGTTCAGCGTCGAGCCCACTGAACGGAAGCCCTGGCCCTGCAGGAAAATCTGCGGCCCGAGCGCCGAAAAGGCGACGTCGATCGCATCCTTCTGCTCCGCCTCGTTGAACAGTGCCGCGACCACGGTCGGGTTGTTCGTCGCGGCAACGTCGGCGGCCTCGCGCTCCGACGCCACGGCCAGCCGCAGGGGCTGCGGGTCAGCAAGGTCCTTCGGCGGATTGACGCCGACTTCGCGGTAGAACGTGGCGGCCGCGGTCTGCAGATTGCCTTCCGCGGTCTGGCGCTGGGCGATCGCCGCGGCCAGCGCTGCCTCCGCCTGCGCCACGTCTGTACGGGTAAGTTCGCCGACGCGGTAGCGATCGTCGACAGCGCGCAACTCGTCGCCGAGCACCTGCTCGTTCTGCACGTTCAGGGCGAGAAGCTGGGTGTCCTCGACATAGGTCACATAGGCATTGATCGTATCGGAGAAAACCTGTTCCTCCTCGGCGATCAGGCGGGCGCGCTCGGCATAGATGCTGTTGTCCGCCTGATGCGTGCTGGCCGTGGTCTTGCCGCCGCGGTACAGATACTGGGTGATCGTACCGGTTTCGGTGTCGATGCCGCGGTTGTTCTTCATAGCGTCGGTAAAGCTGCCGGCGCTGTTGAAGTTCTTGCCATTATTGGGCGTAACAATCCCGTTATTGTAACAGGATGCCTGAAAACCTCCCGCCTGGTCCACCGGCGGCGCGAACGCGGAACTCGCGCACGGCGTCGCTTCCTCGAAGCGGCCCACGGCCGCGCCCCAGTTGGCGCTGACCGAAACGATGGGGCGCCAGCCGGCCAATGCCGCGGGCAGGTTTTCATCCGTCGCACGCACCTTGGCGCGCTCGCCGGTCAATTGCGGATTGGTTTCGTAGGCGATACCCAGCGCGTCCGAAAGGGTGTGCGGCACATGGTCCGGCGCATCGATAGGCAGCGTGTCGGCGGGGTACGGGCCGGTGGGATGCGGCAACGGCGTGCCGGCCAGGGCCGGTGCGGTAGCAGCAAGCAGGGCAGCCAGTACGGCGTGCGTTAGGCGCATGCGGCACACTCCAATTGGGCTCACCGGGGCCGAAGCCGACCCCGCCCCCCTTCTGTGCCACAAGCCCGCGCCCGAGGCCAAGCCGCCGTGTCGCTCGCCCGCGCGTGAGGTGGGCTGCGCTTTCAGCCCACCATCCTAATGCGGCGCGCCAAGCATTTGCGTGGTGGGTTGCGAAGGACAACCCACCCTACACTAGAAGGCGAAGCTGGGGGCGGGCCACAGCGACGGCAGTTTGGGCGCCACCGCGTCGAACATCGGCCGCACCGCCAGGCCGCCGACGCTCGGCTCCGCGAGAACCGCGGCGCTACGGCCCGCCTCCTGTGCCACGACCGTGACTAGGCGCCCGGTTTGCGCTACCTGGCGCCCGATGCGTTCCGGCACCGCGTGCACGCTGCCTTCAATGACAATCAGGTCGTACGGCGCGGCCGCCGGCCAGCCCTCGGCAAGCGGACCGTGCACCAGTGTCACGCCCGCGACACCACGCAGCGCCCTGCCGGCGAGCTCGCACAGCGCCGAGTCTTCTTCCAGTGCCGTGACCTGGGCGCCGCAGGCAGCCAGAATGGCGGCGCCGTAACCGCTGCCCGCGCCGACCACCAATGCCATTTCCCCGGCCCGCGGCGCGGCCAACTGCACCAGGCGCGCCAGCACCAGCGGCTTCATCATCGACCGCGTCGGCGTCAGGCGCACGTCGCCGTCGATGTAGGCCAGAGGCGCCATCGCCGGCGGCACGAAATTCTCGCGCGGCAGGGCGCGCATGGCGGCAATCACGCGCGGATCGGTGACCTTGCTGGGCCGCAACTGGCCATCCACCATGAAGTGGCGGGCAACCTGGTAGTCAGGGGCGGGGATTGTATCCGGCATTCATGGCCTCCGCGTATCGGCGCTGTCTGTCACGCTGCGTTGCGAAATACCATAGCGCGTGGCGGGTTAAGGGAGCGGACGGCAGGCCACTTGCGCGCTGGACCGGGCGGGAGAATGCACTTATACCGCCGGCCTCGCGCCCCCGGGGGTCCGGTGGCAGAGTGGTGATGCAGAGGACTGCAAATCCTCGAATGCCGGTTCGATTCCGGCCCGGACCTCCAGCTTTCCGCGATGACATGCCTTGTATCCGGGCTCGGCCGAGCCGGAACCCCGATCGCTGCCCGAATACTTTCACGTCCGGATCCGCGAGCGGAATTGGCACAATTTTAACGCGAGTGGCGGACAAGAACTCTACGGCAAATTACCACGCGAGCCGTGGCGCGAGGATGCCCGACATGCACGCACGAACCCTGCGCGACGCCCGCAACAACGCAGTGGGCCAGCGCATTCGCGCCGCGCGACTGAGACTCGGGCTCAAGCAGGTGCAGGTTGCGGAACGGCTGGGCCTCACGTACCAGGCCGTCGCGAAATTCGAGACGGGCGAAAACGCCGCTACGGCAACAAGATTGCTGGACCTCGCGGCAATGCTCGAAGTGAAGCCCGGCTGGCTGCTCGGCGATGAGGAGCCGGCGGGCGGCAACCCCCGGATAGGCACCGATAAATTGGTGGCGCGCCTGCTGGCGGCATTTGCACGTATCGACGAGCGGGCCGTGCAGCTCGTCGCGGTGCACGCCCTGGAGGCGATTGCGCCAAGACCGCCAGACGGCAAGTAGCCGGACCCTCCTGTTCGAAGTTCGGTTCCGCGGCAGCACCAATTGGCTCGCGTTTCGACGCCAACCTCGGAATCAACAAAATCGGGGTCTGGGGCCGTCGTGCACAGCACGCTTCCGCGTGACGGCCCCAGTGGGTCCCAGGGGCAACGCCCCATAAGGGCTAGGGTAAGGATTATCGAACGAAATCAATTATACCAACTGCCGGAAGTCTTGACTCCTGCGGCCGTGTCCAGGGCGCGAATAAGGGCAGCAAGGCCAGGGCTCTGCCCTGGACCCGCTGGGGCCGTCACGCGAGAGCGTGCTGCGCACGACG
>JAATGE010000011.1 GCA_015654825.1 Rhodospirillales bacterium | reverse complement strand
GCCATGGCGCACCACGCGCACGCGGTGCAGCACGCAGTCGATCGCGAGGCGGGACACCGCACTGCCTGCCGCCCACGCCGCATGCACCGTGGTGCCCAGGCACTCGATGCGGTAGAAGCCGCGCTCCGGATAGGCCCGCAGCGTGGTTTCGGCATTCCCCTCGCGTATCGAAAAATCCTGGTAGCCGTCGCTGTTCATGCGCCAGGCGTCGGCCGCACCCCACGGCGAATGCGGATCGCTGGAAGGTGCCAAAGCCGCGCCGGCCAGCCGCTGTTCATCGAGCAGCGCCAGCGTCGCCGCGACGCGGACAACGATTTCGGCCTGTGCGCCCGAAATGTCGGCCGAGCCGAACAGGTCTTCCGCGTGGCGGGCGATAAAACCGGTGTCGAGCTCGCCGGCGGCAAACGCCGGATGCGCCGCGATCGCGCGCAACAGCGGCAAATTCGTTTGCACGCCGACCACCTCGTAGTCGTGCAGCGCGCCGGCCAGCCGGCGCACCGCTTCGGCACGGGTATCGGCGTGCACGATCAGTTTTGCGATCATCGGATCGTAGTTTTGGGTAATCGCATCGCCCTGCCGCACACCTGTATCGACGCGTACATCGAGGGTTTCGGCCGGCTGCCGCAAATGCACGAGCGTGCCGATGGAGGGCAGGAACTCGCGCGCCGGATCCTCCGCATAAACCCGCACCTCGATGGCGTGACCGTTGATGCGCAGCGCATCCTGCGTGCGCGGCAAGGGCTCGCTGGTGGCGACGCGCAACTGCCATTCGACCAGGTCCTGGCCGGTGATCATTTCTGTCACAGGATGTTCCACCTGCAGGCGGGTGTTCATTTCCATGAAATAGAACTCATCGCCCTCGGCAATGAATTCCACGGTGCCGGCGCCGACATAGCCAACCGCGCGCGCGGCGGCGCAGGCGGCCTCGCCCATGGCGGCGCGGCGCACCGCATCCATGAAGGGCGCGGGGGCTTCCTCCACCACTTTCTGATGGCGGCGCTGGATCGAGCAGTCGCGCTCGAACAGCAAGACGATGTTGCCGTGCGTATCGGCAAACACCTGAATTTCGATGTGACGCGGGCGGGTCAGGTATTTCTCCACGAGCATCCGGTCATCGCCGAAACTCGAGCTTGCCTCGCGCTGGGCGCCTTCCAGCGCCGCCTGGAATTCGGCGGCCTCGGCCACCACACGCATGCCCTTGCCGCCGCCGCCGGCGGACGCCTTGATCAATACCGGATAACCGATGCGCGCCGCCTCGGCGGCAAGATGCGCGGGGTGGTGGTTTTCGCCGTGGTAGCCTGGCACCAGCGGCACCGCGGCGCGTTCCATCAGCGCTTTCGCGGCGGCCTTGGAGCCCATGGCGCGGATCGCGGCAGGCGGTGGCCCAATGAAGACGATGCCCGCAGCGCTGCAGGCTTCGGCGAACTCGGCGTTTTCGGACAGGAATCCGTAGCCGGGATGAATCGCCTCCGCACCGGAGCGGCGGGCCGCGTCGATGATTTTCCCGATCACCAGATAGCTCTGCCGCGCGGGGGCGGGGCCGATCGGCCAGGCCTCGTCGGCAAGTGCCACGTGGCGAGCGCTGGCGTCGGCCTCGGAGTAGACCGCGACCGTGGCAATCCCCAGACGGCGCGCCGTGGCGATGACACGGCAGGCGATTTCGCCGCGATTTGCGACCAAGATTTTGCTAAACATTAGAAAAAGGCCGGGGGCTTTGCTCCCTGGACCCCCATCGGCGTGCCGCCGACTGCGTTAGCGCTGCGCGGCGGGAGTATTCCCCCCAATAAAGGGGGGTCTGGGGCCTCAGGCCCCAGCGGGGTCCAGGGGCAGAGCCCCTGGCCTTTTTCATGACTTCACCTGCCAATTTGGCTTTCGCTTCGCAAGAAAAGCACCCACCCCTTCCCTGCCCTCCGCCGTCGTTCGTTGCGTCGCAATTCTGCGCGCGGTTTCCGCCATCAGCGCTCCGCCGATCGGAGTTTCCTCACACAGCGTCACCAACGCCTTGGCCTCCGCCTGCGCCCCGGGCGCCCCTTGCAGCAACGCATCGATAATCCGCTCCGCCGTCTCCGCCAGCGCCTCCGCCGGCACCACTTCGTGCACCAGTCCCATGGCATGCGCCTCGGCGGGGCCAAAGATCTCCGCGGTCTGGAAATAGCGGCGCGCGTGGCGGGCGCTCATGGCGCGCACGACGTAGGGGCTGATCGTCGCCGGCGTGAGGCCCAGCTTCACCTCGCTGAGGCAGAACACGGCACGCTCGGAGGCCAGCACGATATCGCAACTGGCCACCAGGCCCACGCCCCCACCGAACGCGGCCCCCTGCACCAGCGCCATGGTGGGTTTCGGCAAGCTGTCCAGCGTCTGCATCAGTGCCGCCAGCGCATTGGCGTCCGCCAGGTTGGCTTCGTGCGAATACGTCGCCATGCGGCGCATCCATTCCAGATCCGCACCGGCCGAAAAACTGCGTCCGCTGCTGGCCAGCACCACGATGCGCACCGCCGCGTCGGCTGCCAGGCGGCGCAGCGCCCCGGTCAGCGCCGCGATCACCGCGTCATCGAACGCGTTGTGCCGCTCCGGCCGGTTCAGCGTAATGGTGGCAACGCCGCGCTCGTCGATGGCTTCGAGAATTTCGCTCATGGCGCCTACATCCGGAACACGCCGAAACGCGTCGGCTCAATCGGCGCGTTCAGGCTGGCGGAAATGGCAAGGCCGAGGATGCGTCGCGTGTCGGCGGGATCGATCACGCCGTCGTCCCACAGCCGCGCGCTGGCGTAGTACGGATGCCCCTGGGTTTCGTACTGGGCTCGGATCGGACCCTTGAAGGCTTCTTCGTCCGCCTTGGGCCAGGCGCCGCCCTTCGCCTCGATATTGTCGCGCTTGACCTGGGCCAGCACGCTGGCGGCCTGCTCGCCGCCCATGACGCCGATGCGGGCGTTCGGCCACATCCACAGAAAGCGCGGCGAGTAGGCGCGGCCACACATGCCGTAATTGCCGGCGCCGAAACTGCCGCCGATCACGACGGTGAATTTCGGCACCGCGGCCGTGGCAACCGCGGTCACCATCTTTGCCCCGTCCTTGGCAATGCCGCCGGCTTCGTATTTCTTTCCCACCATGAAGCCGGTGATGTTCTGCAGGAACACCAGCGGAATGCCGCGCTGTGCGCACAGCTCAATGAAATGCGTACCCTTCTGCGCGCTTTCGCTGAACAATATGCCGTTGTTGGCAACGATGCCGACCGGATAGCCCCAGATGTGGGCGAAGCCGGTGACGAGGGTTGGGCCATACAGGCGCTTGAACTCGTCCAGTTCGCTGCCGTCCGCGATGCGGGCAATGACTTCGCGCACATCATACGGTTTGCGCCGGTCAGCGGGAACGACGCCATACAATTCACCCGGGTCGAAAAGCGGCGCCGCGGGCGCGCGCGACACTACCACGGACGGCTTCACGCCATTCAGATGCGCCACGATCCGGCGCGCGATACCCAGCGCGTGCGCATCGTTTTCGGCGTAGTGGTCGGTAACGCCGGAAACGCGGCTGTGCACGTCGGCACCGCCCAGTTCCTCGGCGGTTACCACTTCACCCGTGGCGGCCTTCACCAGCGGCGGGCCGGCCAGGAAAATCGTGCCCTGGTTGCGCACGATGATCGACTCGTCGGACATCGCGGGCACATACGCGCCGCCGGCGGTGCAACTGCCCATCACCACGGCGATCTGCGCAATGCCGGCGGAGGACATCTGCGCCTGGTTGTAGAATATCCGGCCGAAATGATCGCGGTCGGGAAAGACCTCGTCCTGGTTCGGCAGGTTGGCGCCGCCGGAATCCACCAGGTAGATGCACGGCAGCCGGTTCTGCGCCGCGATCTCCTGCGCGCGCAGATGTTTCTTGACGGTGATCGGGTAATAGGTGCCGCCTTTGACCGTGGCATCGTTGGCCACGATCATGCACTCGCGCCCGCTGACCCGGCCGATGCCGGTGATGATGCCGGCGGAGGGGACCTCGCCGCCATACAGCCCGTGGGCCGCGAGCTGGCCGACTTCCAGGAATGGGGAGAGCGGGTCGATCAGGGCGCGGATGCGCTCGCGCGGCAGCAGTTTTCCGCGGGATAAATGGCGCTGGCGGGCTTGCTCGCCGCCGCCCTGGCGCACAGCATCAACGACCTGGCGCAAATCGGCGACAAGCGCCT
This sequence comes from Rhodospirillales bacterium, assembly GCA_015654825.1. GTDB lineage: Bacteria > Pseudomonadota > Alphaproteobacteria > Acetobacterales > Acetobacteraceae > CAJCIS01. Next base: position 5,908 of record JAATGE010000011.1, on the reverse strand, counting down.
GCATGGCCGCCGCGTTGGCGGCAAAATCCGGCGAAGCGGGGTCGAGCGCGGTCTCCAGCGCAGGCATTTGGCCTCCCGGCGTTTCGCGCGGCATACGGGCCACCGACGCGGCCCGCAAGGGGCGCGCACCGAGGGGAGGTAGGCGGTTGGCCGATCGGTTTGACTGCGTGGTCGCAGGGGCGGGCGTGGTGGGGCTGGCGGTGGCGCGGCGCCTGGCGCAGGCCGGCCAGGAGGTTCTTGTGCTGGACGAAGCCGCCACGCACGGAACCGGCGTTTCGGCGCGCAACAGCGAGGTGATCCATGCCGGACTGTATTACCCGCCCGGCAGCCTGAAGGGGCGCCTCTGCGTGCCGGGCCGGCGGATGCTCTACGCCTATTGTGCGGCACGCGGCATCGAGGCGGTGGCGTGCGGCAAGCTGGTCGTGGCGACCGAGCCCGCCGAAAAACCGTTGCTGGCGGAGTTGGCGGCGCGCGCCGCGGCCAACGGCGTAGAAGGTCTGCAAATGCTGTCCGGCGCGAGGGCGCAGGCGTTGGAGCCGGCGCTGCGCTGCACGGCCGCGCTGTTCTCACCGATGACCGGCATTCTGGACAGCCACGCCTTCATGCTGGCGCTGCGCGGCGAGGCGGAGCAGGCCGGCGCGGTGTTCGCGTTCCACGCGCCGGTGACGGAAATCGCCTGCGAGGGCGACGGGTTTGCCGTGCGCACGGGCGGCGATACGCCGGCGCAGGTGCAGTGCACCCGGCTAGTCAATGCCGCCGGGCTGCGCGCCGTGGCGCTGGCGGGCGCTACCCGCGGGCTGTCGGCGCGGCATGTGCCGCCCGCGTATTTTTCGAAGGGCAGCTATTTTGCGCTGGCCGGGCGCGCGCCGTTCCGCCACCTGATCTATCCGCTGCCGATCGATGGCGGCGCCGGCATTCATCTGACGCTGGATCTCGCCGGCCAGGCGCGCTTCGGCCCCGACGTGGAGGTGGTCGACGCAATCGACTACGCGGTCGATCCGCGGCGCGCCGAGCGCTTCTGTGGCGCCATCCGCAGCTATTGGCCGGGGCTCCCGGATGGCGCGCTGGTGCCCGGATATGCGGGCATGCGGCCGAAGATCGCGCCTGCCGACCAGATGACCGATTTCGTCATTCAGGGGTTTTCCACACACGGCGTGCGCGGCCTGGTGAATTTGTTCGGCATCGAAAGCCCCGGCCTGACCGCGTCGCTCGCCATCGCGGACGAGGTAGTTGCCTTGTTCGACTGATCCGCGCAGACAGTCGCCCCGCATGATAAGCCAGCCCCCGTCGCAAAACCTGATGCCCGCGGAATTGTGCGGCATGCTGCTGGAACCCGGCGTGGTGCTCGTGGATGTGCGCGAGCCCGCCGAATATGCGGCCGAACATATCGAGGGCGCGGTGTTGTATCCGCTTTCGGGCTTCGATCCGGCGCGCTTACCGGCGGGTCGGCTGGTGTTCCAGTGCGGCTCAGGCAAGCGCTCGCTGGTGGCTCTGCAGCGCGCGTTGGCGGCAGGCGCGCAACATGCCGCGCATTTGGCGGGCGGATTGCTGGCCTGGAAGCGGGCGGGGTTGCCGACTGTTCAAGGTTAGGCCAGGGCTCTGCCCTGGACCCGCTGGGGCCTGAGGCCCCAGACCCCCGCTCATTGGAGGGAAATGGCGAAGCCAGAAAACCCGTGTCGGCTAATGGCTTCGCAGGGGAGATGATGAAAAGCCGCGCAGCGCGAACGGGGTCTGGGGCCTACTGGCCCCAGCTTGGTCCAGGGGCAGAGCCCCTGGCCTTCCTTGACCTCCCCTCCCTGGCGAGCTTGTAACTTTTCAACCAGGGCGGAGTTTGCTAGCTGCCCGGCCGCGATCGATCAGACCTGGGTTCCCGATGCATCTTATTGAAATCGAAGGGCTAGCAAAATCGTTCGGGCCGATCGAGGCGGTGCGTGGCGTGAGTTTTTCCGTCAACCGCGGCGAGGTTCTGGGCTTCCTCGGCCCCAACGGTGCCGGCAAGTCTACCACCATGAAAATGCTGGCCGGGTTCCTGACCCCGACCGCCGGGTGGGCGCGCATTTGCGGCCATGACGTGGTGACCGACGGGCTCGCGGCGCGGCGGCGGCTGGGCTACCTGCCCGAGGGCGCGCCCGCCTACCCGGATATGGCCGCCGGGGATTTCCTGATGTTCATCGCGCGGATACGCGGCTATCGCGGCGCCGAGGCGCGGCGCGTGGTGGCGGACGCGGTGGCGCGCGTGGAGCTCGGCGCGGTGTTCAACCAGCCGATCGAGACCCTCTCCAAGGGATTTAAGCGCCGCGTCGGCCTGGCGCAGGCGCTGCTGCACGACCCCGACGTGCTGATCCTCGACGAGCCGACCGATGGTCTGGATCCGAACCAGAAGCACCACGTGCGTGAGCTGATCGCCGGCATGGCGCAGACCAAGGCGATCATCATTTCCACCCACATCCTCGAAGAAGTCGACGCGGTGTGCACCCGCGCCATGGTGATCGCCGGTGGCCGTGTGCTGGTCGACGGCACGCCGGCGGAACTGGAGGCGCGTTCGCCGTACCACCATGCGGTGTATGTACGCACGATCGGCGCTGTACCGGACGTGATCATCGCCGAGCTGACGGCGCTGCCGCAGGTTCGGCGGGTGGAGCCTTCCGGCCGGGCGGACGATCCGGGTGTTTACGTGCTGCCATCCGGCGACGCCGACACCGCGGCCTATGTGCGGCACCTGTTCGGACTGCGTGGCGTGACGGTCGCCGAACTGCGGGTGGAACGCGGCCGGCTGGACGGGGTGTTCCGCGACATCACGCAGGCAGCAGCGTAATTTTCGGGATCGGGGTTTCGGGCATGCGCACAGTAGGCGTGATTTTCCGCCGCGAGCTGGCCGCGTATTTCACCACGCCGGTGGCATACGTGTTCATCGTGATTTTTCTCGTTCTGGCCGGCGCGCTGACGTTTTACGTCGGCAATTTCTTCGAGCGCGGACAGGCCGACCTGCAGGCGTTTTTCGACTTCCATCCGTGGCTCTATTTGTTCCTGATCCCGGCGCTGTCGATGCGGCTGTGGGCGGAGGAGCGGAAGAGCGGCTCGCTGGAAATGCTGCTGACCTTGCCGGTGACGGTACCGCAGGCGGTGCTGGGCAAATTCCTCGCGGCCTGGGTGTTCGTTGGCATCGCGCTGGCGCTGACGGTGCCGCTGTGGCTGACGGTCAATTATCTCGGGCATCCCGACAACGGCGTAATCCTCGGCGGCTATGTCGGATCGTTCCTGATGGCCGGCGCGTTCCTTTCGATCGGCGCGGCCTGCTCGGCGCTTAGCAAGAGCCAGGTGATTGCGTTTGTGATCAGTGCGGCGGTGTGCTTTCTGTTCATCGCCATGGGCTCGCGGATCGTGCTGGGGCCGGTGCAGACCGTGCTGCCGACGTGGCTGCTGCAGACAGTAACGTCGCTGAGCTTCCTGGATCATTTTTCCGGCATAGCGCGGGGCCAGGTGGCGTTTAGCGACGTGATCTTTTTCGGCTCCGTCATGGCGCTGTTCCTGTTTGCGAACACGCTGCTGGTTGAACTCAAGAAGGCCGATTAGGGCCCCAGCGATAGGGATTTGGGATGCGCCGTTCCGCTACAACGCTGACGATCGCGGGCATCGTGCTGGCCGGCGTGCTGTTCATTTCGGTGAACCGGCTCGCGGTGCGGCTGTTCGGCGATGCCGGCTTCGATCTCACCGACCAGGGGCTCTACACCGTGTCCCCGGGCACACGCGCCATATTGGCGCGGATCGACGAGCCGATTACGCTGAAATTCTACTACTCAACGCGCCTCGGCCAGCTGGTGCCGAGTTACGGCGTATATGCGCAGCGCGTGCGGCAGATGCTGCAGGGTTATGCCGCGCTGTCACATGGCAAGATCCGTTTGGAAATCCTTGACCCGATGCCGTATTCGGAAATCGAGGACCAGGCGACGGCGGCGGGCTTGCAGGGGGCGCCGGCCGGCCAGGGCTCCGAGACGGTCTATTTCGGCCTGGTCGGCAGCAACTCCACCGACGACACCGAGACCATTCCGTTTTTCCAGGCGGATCGCGAGAATTTCCTGGAATACGACCTGACGAAGCTGGTGCAGTCGCTGGCGTTTCCGAAGAAAAAGGTGGTGGGGCTGATTTCCAGCCTGACGCTGGACGGCGATCCGGTGGCGCAGATGCGCGGCCAGCCGTCGCAGCCCGAGGCGGTTCTGGAGCAGTTGCGGCAGAACTACGAAGTGCGCGACATCTCTACCAGCATCGATGCGATACCGGACGACGTCGACGTGCTGATGATCGCGCAGCCGGAGAAGCTGGCGCCGAAAACGCAATATGCGATCGACCAGTTCGTGCTCGGCGGCGGCCATGTGCTGGTGTTCGCCGATCCCTACTCCGAATTCTCCGCAGGCCACCGCTCGCCGATGGCACCGCCGGGCGGCGCGACAGCGGCCGACTTCGACAAGATGCTGAATTCCTGGGGCGTCAACCTCGTGAAGGGCAAGCTGGTGGGAGACCGGCTGGCCGCGACCAAGGTCAATTTCGGCGCCGACGAACATTCCGAGCCCGTGGATTACGTGCTGTGGATGAGCCTGCGCGGCGACGACATCAACGCCAACGATCCGATTACCGCGAAGCTGACGGAGCTCAATATCGGCACCGCGGGCGCGCTGGAGCCGATAAAGGGTGCGGCGACCCGTTTCGACACGCTGCTGCAAAGCTCGGACGATGCCGAACTGGTCGATACCAGCCGCATCGCCGGCATGCCGGTGCCCGACGCGCTGGGCCTGCTGCAGGATTTCAAGCCGTCCGGGCATCGTTACACTATCGCCGCGCGGGTGACCGGCATGGTGAATACCGCGTTCCCGGATGGTCCGCCGAAGGATCCCGCCGCGAAGCCGGACGACAAGGCGGCGGCGGATGCGGCGAAAAAGGCGGCCGCCACGCAACTGAAAGCCGCGAAGGAGCCGATCGACGTCGTTGTGGTGGCCGACACCGATTTGCTGGACGACAAATTCTGGATCCAGTTCCAGGAGTTCATCGGCCGCCGCGTCGGCACGCCGTTCGCCAGCAACGGGGATTTCGTGCAGAATGCCGTCGACAGCCTGGTCGGCACCAACGAACTGATCAACCTGCGGTCGCGCGGGTCGGCGGTACGGCCGTTCACGCTGGTCGACAAGATGCGCAAGTCGGCGGACGACCGCTACCGTACGCACGAAAAGGAATTGCAGGACAAGCTGAAGGGCGCACAGGCAAAGCTGGCCAGCATCAAGCCGGCGGACGATGCCTCGGGCGACGTGCAGCTGACGGCGGACCAGCAGAAGACCATGGAGCAGGTGCGCGGCGAAATCATCAGCACGCGCGGCGAGTTGCGCCAGGTGCAGTTGGCGCTGCGGCAGAATATCGATCGGCTGAAGAACCGCCTGGTGCTGCTCGATGTGGGGCTGGTGCCGGCCGGCGTGGCGCTGGTTGCGATTATCGTCGGGCTGCTGCAGGTGCGCCGGCGGCGGCAGCGGCCGGCAGCGAACTGAGGGCAGGAAAATGCGCGTACGAACCTTGATCGTTCTGGCCGCGGTCACCGTGCCGGTGGCCGCCGCCGCCGTTCTGCTGCCCGACAATGCGGCAACGATGACGCCGCAAGCTGCCGGCGGAAGATTGCTGCCGGGGCTGAAGGGCAAGCTGGCACAGGCGGCGTCGCTCTCCATCGTCGGTCCCGACGGCACCATTACGCTGCGTCGCGCGCCGGGGGCCAGCAAGCCCGCGGACGGCTGGGGTTTTGCCGACAAGGGCGGCTATCCGGTGCCGGCGGCAACCGTGAAGCCGATCCTGGAAGGGCTTTCGGCACTGCACGGCATCGAGCCTAAGACGGAACGGCCGAAATTGTTCGCGCGCCTTGATCTCGGAGATC
>JAATGE010000530.1 GCA_015654825.1 Rhodospirillales bacterium | reverse complement strand
GGGGCACATGGGTTCGCGCAGCGCCTCGCGCACGGTGATCGGCTTGGTCGGACCCCAATCCTGGTCCGGCACGGACGCCACCGGGGCGAGCACGGGCGCATGAGCAGGTGCTGCGGGCGGGGCCGCCACGGCGACGGGCGTGGCGGCCGGCGCGGGGGCCGCCACCGGGCTGTCACCGGCCAGCTCGGCGATCGGCGTGTTGACGGCAACGCCCTCGGTGCCCTCGGCCACCAGGATCTTGCCCAGCACGCCTTCGTCCACCGCTTCCACTTCCATGGTGGCCTTGTCGGTCTCGATCTCGGCGATCACGTCGCCGGACTTCACCGCATCGCCCTCTTTCTTGAGCCAGCGCGACAGCTTGCCCTCGGTCATCGTCGGCGACAGCGCCGGCATCAGAATCTGTACGCCCATCGGATCAGCCCTCCACCAGCACGTCGGTCCACAGCTCGGCCGGGTCTGGCTCGGGGCTGGATTGCGCGAAATCCGCCGCGTCGGTCACGATCGCCTTCACCTCGTCGTCGATCGCCTTGAAATCGGCCTCACCGACGCCGAGGCTTTCCAGCTTGGCCCGTGCACCCTCGATCGGGTCGTGCTTGGAGCGCATCTCCTGCACCTCGTCGCGCGTGCGGTATTTCGCCGGGTCGGACATCGAATGGCCGCGATACCGATAGGTCATCATTTCCATCAGATACGGACCGTTGCCGGCGCGGCAATGCGCGACGGCAATGACCGCGGCGGCGTGAACCGCGGCCACGTCCATGCCGTCCACGCGCACGCCGGGAATGCCCCACGGCACGCCCTTTTGCGAAAGATCGTGCGACGCCGTGGCACGTTCCACACTGGTGCCCATGCTGTAACGGTTATTCTCGATCACGTAGACGCATGGCAGCTTCATCAGCGCGGCAATGTTGAAACTCTCGAACACCTGGCCCTGGTTGGACGCGCCCTCGCCCATGTAGGTGACGGCAATCCGGTCGTTGCCGCGATAATGGTCGGCGAACGCCAGGCCGGTGCCGATGCTGACCTGCGCACCGACAATGCCGTGGCCGCCGAAAAAATTCTTTTCGCGACTGAACATGTGCATCGAGCCGCCCTTGCCGCGCGAATAACCGGCGCCGCGACCCGTGAGTTCCGCCATGACGCCCTTCGGGTCCATGCCGGTGGCCAGCATGTGGCCGTGGTCGCGGTAGGAGGTAATGACCTGGTCGCCGTCGCTGAGCGCGGTCTGCACGCCAACCACCACCGCCTCCTGGCCGATATAGAGGTGGCAGAAACCGCCGACGAGCCCCATGCCGTAGAGCTGGCCGGCCTTCTCCTCGAAACGGCGGATCAGCAGCATGCTGCGCCAGGCAGCCAGCCACTGGTCGCGCGTTAGCTCAGGAGTAGCCGCAGGCTTCGCTTTGGCAGGACTGGATTTGGGGGGAGCTGCCATGGGAGCGTCCTTGTGAATTCAGCCTCGGGCTTGTCAAGATTTAACAAGCCCGGGGGTGAGTTCACAAGGCAGCGGGGCGCAGCGCTGCTTCCCGAGAAAAAGGCTAGGGGCTCTGCCCCTAGGACCAAGCTGGGGCCAGTAGGCCCCAGACCCCATTCATTGGGGGGAACGGCGAAGCCCAAAAAAAACGTGTCTGGTACTGGCTGCGCCGGGGCGCCGATGAAAAAGCCGCGCAGCGCTATCGGGGGTCTGGGGCCTCAGGCCCCAGCGGGTCCAGGGCAGAGCCCTGGCCTTTCTGACCTTAACTTAGCGCCCGTGGGGCGGAGCCCCCGGTCGGCGAAGCCAGTCCTTATTGGGCTAAAACAGGTTCTGACCCCTGCCGTAAGGAACGACGATATCCGTGGGATCGGCCAAATTCAGCATGGCGCGGGCGCGTTCATCCAGCGTGTCGGGGTCCACGTGCTTGTCGCGCAGGCCGGCCGTGCGGGTTTCCCACATGTCGCGCTCAGCCTCGGCGACGGCCAGGCCCTTTTCGGCGTTGACGAGCTGCGCCTGGCGCACGGCGTAGTTCTTCAGGCCGTGCTCGCCGCGCGTCGCGTTCCAGCCGAAATAGCCGGTCAGCGCCATGAACAGCGTGGGGGCTACCATGGCGGCGGCGGCGCGCTTCGCGGTGCGAACGATATTCATGCGTTGCTTGAACCACGGGGGCCGGGGTTTTTCAATACAAATCAGCGCGCTGCGCGACGACCTTCCCACACGACCTGCGCTTGCTGATCACCCCCCTGCCCTAGCGCCAGCAAGCCTAGCGCTATGGTTGCCACGACGCGGGCCTCGGCCGCGGGATTGCGGGTGCTGCCGTTCCAGATGGCGGCCATGTCGGGTTCCGGTTCGGCGGGCGGCTGGGCGGCGAGCGCCGGCAGGGACAGCGAAGTGCGGCCGGCGGTGCCGTCCCAGAGGTGGGCCGTGACGGGTTTGGCGGGATTGCGCTCGGCTTCGCCGCCGCCGCCTTTGAGCACCAGCAGGCGTTTGCGGGCCAGGCGCTCGGCGACGGCCAGGTGGGTTTCGATGTAGGGCGGGTGGAAGACGCCGTCGACGCCGGCTTGCGCGTCGGCGGGGTTGAGCAGGCGCGCCACGGTGTTCAGTGGGCTGCGCAGGCCCAGCAGGCGGCGCAAGCCCAGCAGTTCGGCGAAGATTGGGCTTAGCGCGGCTATGGGAGCGTAGGCGAAGCCGTGCGCGGCCAGATCGCGTGCGGCCGCTGCCGCGTCCGGCGCCGGTGCGCGGCCGAGGAGTGGCAGCGCCTGCGCCACTGTCGTGCCGCCGGAGAACTCGTTGGTGCCGTGCATCAGCACCGGGAAGCCGGCGCGGCCGAGCGCCATGGCGGCGAGCAGGAACCAGGGGGCGCCGCGCGAACGGCCGGCGCCGTAGGAGGGCCAGTCGAGCGCGACATCGAGGCCGGGCCAGCACATGGTTTCGCGGGCGGCGGTGACGAGGCCGGATATCTCCTCCGGGTCCTCGCCGCGGTAGCGCAGCAGCATCAGGAACGCGCCGATCTGGATCGGGTCCGCCTCGCCGGCGAGCAGCAGGCGCATGGCGTCGGCGGCTTCCTCCCTGGTCAGCGCGCGGGAGCGGCCGGGGCCACGGCCGAGCGTGGCGACGTAGGTTGCGAAGCGCGCGACGCCGTCGATCGTCATGCGCGCAGCACCCCGGGTTCGCCCTGCCAGGCGCCGGCGAGGAAAGTGCCTAGGACGGAGAAATTCGCGTCGAGCAGGACCATGTCGGCGCGCAGGCCGGACGCGATGCGGCCGACCTGGGTTGACAGGCCCAGGAAGTCGGCGGGCACGGCGCTGGCCATGGCAACTGCCTGCGCCAGCTCGACGCCGAGTGAGGTGACGGCGTTGCGGACCGCTTGCGCGAGCGACAGGTCGGCGCCGGCCAGCACGCCGTCCGCGGTTTCGAGGCGGCCGTTGCGGCGCAGGATTTTCCGGCCCTGCAGGGAAAACCCGGTGAGCTCGGTGCCCGCGACACTCATCGCATCGGAAACCAGCATGATGCGGTCCGCGGGCTTGGCCGCCAACAGCAGGCGCAGCATGGCGGGATGCACGTGGATGAGGTCGAGGATGACGCCGGCATAGAAATCGCCGGTGAGCGCGGCGCCGACCAGGCCGGGCTCGCGCGCCGTCGGCGGTGGCATGGCGTTGAAGATGTGGGTGATGCCGCGGACGGGGGGGCATACTGTTTCGAACGGGGCGGCGCTGTGGCCGGCGGAGAGAATAACGCCCGCGGTCGCGAGCCTGGCCTGGTCCGCCGGGCCGACGCACTCGGGCGCGATGGTCAGCAGCACGCGCCCCGGCCAGCCTTGCGCGAGGGCTTCCAGCAGCGCCACGTCGGCGGGTTCGGGGGGGCGGATCAGGTCGGCGCGGTGCACGCCGGGTCGGGCCTGGCTGAGGAACGGGCCCTCGAAATGAATGCCTAGAACGCCCTGCCCGGCCGCCACTGCGCCGGGTGCCGCGGCCGCGGCGGCGCGCATCGTGGCGGCGTCGCTGGTAATCAGGGTGGGCAGGATGGCGGTGGTGCCGAGCTTGCGGTGCGCCGCGGCGATCGCGAGCGCTGCCTCGGCGGTCGGGTGGTCGTTGAACAGGAGGCCGCCGCCCCCGTTGACCTGGATGTCGATGAAGCCGGGGGCCAGGAGCGCTTCGGGCGGGAGGGTGAGGCGCTCGCAGGCGGGCGCGGCGTCGATCGGGAGCACGGCGCGGATGCGGCCGGCTTCGATCAGCACGCCGTGGCCTTCGCAGCGGCCGGGGGGGGTCAGGATGTCGCAGCCTTGGAGAAATTGCGGGGTCATAAGTCCGCTCGAAGAAGGCCAGGGGCTCTGCCCCTGGACCCCGCTGGGGACAAGTCCCCAGACCCCAATTTTGTTTGTTCCGAGGTTGGCATCGATACCGAGGCAATTGATGCGGCTGCGTGGGCGGCACTTCGCGCGCGGACGTCAGGCACGCTCGACCTTTCTGGCTTTAGGTTTACAGCGTTCAACTGAGCGGGTACCGTTTGCGTTATCCATACACGGGAGGAGAGCATATGAGCGTCAGTGAAATCGAGGCCGCCTTCGCAAGCCGCCTTGACCAGTTCGGCGACCTTGGCGCCACGGTAAAATTCGATTTCGGGGACGATCGGCTGTGGATCGACGGCACGCAGAAGCCGGCCGTCATGAGCCATGAGGACAAGGATGCGGAATGCACCCTGACCATCACGCCGGACAACCTCATTGCCATTCAGCAGGGCAAACTGGACCCGACCATGGCGTTCATGACCGGCAAGCTGAAGGTTAAGGGCAACACGGCGATCGCCATGAAGCTCAGCTCGGTAATGAAGTAATTTTTGGTCCGCGCCGCCGGGGTTGGCCCCGGCGGCGCGGCGTTTACGCCCTGGAAAGTGCCCTGGCGGCACGATCCGGTGATGGCCCAGATCGACAGCGCACCCGCCGTTTCCGCATCCAGTGTTTCTGCGGCCTCGGTCTCGTTGGCCGGCGCGCGTGGGGCGGACCGACGGCGTCCCGGACGCGTTGAAATCGAAAATTCACATTTGATCGCTGTGTTGCGGGCGCCGGGCGGCGCTGCGCCGGAGTTGGGCCTTGGCAACTTTTCTGGGTCGCGGCCTATACCGTTTGTGTATGTGCTGCTGGCGGTCGCCGGATGCTGGGCGGTGATAATCTCGGCGATCCTGGATCTGTAGTGCGGCCCGTTGGCCGAAGACGGCCGCGCGAAGCCGGTAAATCTCCTGGATTTTTTGGACTTCGCCGTTCCCCCCAATGAATGGGGTCTGGGGCCTACTGGCCCCAGCGGGTCCAGGCCAGAGCCCTGGCCTTCCGGCTGTCTTCCTACTTCACCGGCACGCTGAGATTGAGCCCGGCGGCGGGTTTGGTTTTTTCGTCGGTGCCGTGGTCGAGGTTCGAGTAGTCGGCGAAGCCGTTGCCTTGGAACTCGGGCTTGCGGGACAGCAGCGCGGGATTGAGCGTGGGGCTCGGCTGGCCTTCGGTCACGGGCGCTTCGACATCGGGATCGGGGAGCGGTGCGGGCACCAGGTCGGCGTTGGCGTTTTTTGGCGGGGTGGCGGGGGCGATCAGCGCGCTGGCGGGCTCGGCGAGAACGCCGGCGTCGACCAGTTGCACCTGCATGGCCTTGGTTGCAGGCGACGGCGCCGCCACCGCAAGGGCGGGGAGACTGAGGACGCCAAGTAGATGGATCACCGTGCGGTGCCAATTACTCATGTGGCAACCCTGGCGCGTGGCGTCGCGCCGATCAAGTGAAAAACGGCGCCCGGGGCAATGTTGCAGCGCATTTCACGATGTTTATCGCAACCGTGTTAACGGGAGCATACGATGCGCCTGGTGAACGCCGTTCCCCGATGAATTTGGCTGTGGGCCTCAGGCCCGTCCCGCTCGCGCGGCAGGTTCACGCAAGACCCAGGCACCCAAGGCTAGCGGTCACCCATGCTGACGGCGCCCGAACCCGGGTGCTGTTCATCGGCCGTGCCGGGATTGACTGTCACGTCGTAGGCCCAGCCAGTGGGGCCAGGCCGGCGGTAGTAAACGATCTTGTCGCTGGGCAGCAGCCGGCCGAGGGGAAACTCCTGGCGCCCGAGCAGCATGGTGAAGTTGGGACCGCAGGCGATCAGCACGTGGCCGCCGGTTTCCGCCATCATGCCGGCTACCGCCTGCAGATCGGTGTGATAGGGCGGCTTGCGCCAGGCGTCGGGGCGGCCGGGATCGACGTGCAGCACCAGCCGCTTACGCGTCGGCTGGAAATCGAGGACCATGCGGCTGTCGCGCGGGCGCCAGTGCGCCGCCACTTTGCCGTTGACCATCCAGCCGCAGTAGAAGCCGCGGCACGGCGACGGGCGATCCGCGTAGATCCGGCAGCCGCGCCCGGGGTCGCAATGCGGACACCAGGCGGAGGCCGGTTTCGCGAGTTCCTCGATCGGCAGCAGCTTGCAGCACAGGGTGCAGCCGTCGCAGCCGCGGCCGGGCACCGTGACCGCCAGTTCGCGTTCGGCCGGCTCGCTCTGCTCGCTCATGCGGGGAAGATCACACCCTCCAGCGATTGCAGGGCCTGGATGCCGGGCAGCACGCGGCCCTCCAGCCATTCCAGGAAGGCGCCGCCGGCGGTGCTGACGTAGCTGATTTGGTCGATGACGCCGGCATGGCGCAGCGCGGACACGGTATCGCCGCCGCCGGCGACCGAGCGCAGCTTGCCGGCCTTGGTGGCGTCGGCGATGGCGTGGGCGAGCGCCACCGTGGAGGCGTCGAACGGCGGCGTTTCGAACGCGCCGAGGGGGCCGTTCCAGACCAGGGTGCGCAGCGACGCCAGTTTTTGCGTCAGCAGGGCGACGGTGGCGGGGCCGACATCGAGGATCATGGCGTCGGCCGGCACGGCGGCGATCGGCACGATGTGGGTCGGCACGTTGGCACGCAATTCGGTGGCGGTGACCGCGTCGATCGGCAGGATCACCTCGCAGTTCGCGGTTTTCGCGCGCGCCAGGATGTCGCGCGCGGTGGCGTGCATGTCCGGCTCCTGCAGGGATTTGCCGACGCCGATGCCTTCGGCGGCGAGGAACGTGTTGGCCATGGCGCCGCCGATCACGAGGACATCGACGCGGCCGATCAGGTTGCCGAGCAGGGCCAGCTTGCTGCTGACCTTGGCGCCGCCGACGATGGCCGCGACCGGGCGGTCCGGGTGATCGAGTGCCGAGGTCAGCGCCTCCAGCTCGTGCTGCATCAGGCGGCCGGCGAAACTGGGCAGGAAGCGGGCGATGCCGGCGGTGCTGGCGTGCGCGCGGTGCGCGGTGGAGAACGCGTCGTTGACGTAGATGTCGGCGAGCCGGGCCAGTTGCTCGGCCATGACGGGATCGTTCTTCTCCTCGCCGGGGTGGAACCGGGTGTTTTCGAGCACCAGGATCTGGCCGGGCTGCAGCTTGGCGACGGCTTCCTCGGCGACCGGGCCGATGCAGTCGTCGGCGAAGAAGACGTCGCGGGCGAGCAGGTCGCGCAGGGCGGCGCTGATCGGGCGCAGCGACAGGCCGGGGACGCGCTTGCCGTCCGGGCGGTCGAAATGGCTGACGACGATGACGCGCGCGCCCTTTTCGGCGAGCTCGCGGATGGTCGGCGTGAGGCGTTCGAGGCGGGTGAGGTCCGTGATGACGCCGTCATGCATCGGCACGTTGAGGTCCGCGCGGAGCAGGACGCGCTTGCCGGCAACGTTGGCGGTGTCGAGGGTGCGGAAGGTCATCTGGGTTTCCCGTGTTCGGTCGTTTCAGCCCAGGGGCTCTGCCCTTGGGGCGGGCTGGCGGCAAGCCCCCTGTTGGGGGGATGCCGGCGGGCGCGGGCTACGATTGCACGGAAGTACGGTCGCGCGCGCGCTTTTCGCCTGGGTGGCGCGCGGACGGGGGGGACTGGCGCCGTGCGGGTCGCGGGGCGCGGCCGGCGCGGCGCGAATGGTCGGCCGAGGACGGGAGCGGGCCCCGCGCATTAAAAAAGGGAGGGTTTTGACCCTCCCTTTTGTTGCTAAGCGCCTCGCAGGCGCTCCATTTCTTCCTTTACCCGCAGCTTTTCCACTTTCAAGCGTGACAGCACCATGTCATCCGGGCGTGGGCGGTGGTCTTCATCCGCGATCCGCACCTCCAGGCTGGCATGCTTTTCCTTCAGGCTTTCGATATGGGCTTGCAGGCTCATGGTGCCTCCATGCGAAGTTTCCGCACGCGCGGGGACGGCGTGCCGCAAAACTGTAATACCGGCCGATCCGTGAATGCCACCCGAATCCGGTGTTAACGAACACGAATTCATGACCTGGCCAGCCACCTTGCTGAAGCGGCCCGCAACAATCCTCGGCAGGCTCGCGGTGGTGCTGCATGTGTGGGTGAATGCGGGCTACGGGAGCTTTCGCGACGAGCTGTACTACATCGTCTGCGGTGGCATCCGGCCTGGGGCTATATGGACCAGGGGCCGCTGAGCCCGGCGATCGCGGCGGCATCGTACGCCGTGTTCGGCACCTGGCTGCCCGGGTTTCGCATCGTGCCGATGTAAGGAAAAAGGCCAGGGCTCTGCCCTGGACCCGCTGGGGCCTGAGGCCCCAGACCCCCGATAGCGCTGCGCGGCCTTACGGTGTTCCCCGGCTTCGCCGTTCCCCCCAACGAATGGGGTCTGGGGCCTACCGGCCCCAGCGGGTCCAGGGCAGAGCCCTGGCCTTCTTCACCTATATTACGCCGACCGCACCATGCTAAAGGCAACGGCATGCTGACCGACCGCGACTCCCTGCTACGCAACCTGCACGAACTGCGTAGCGAGCACCGCGACCTCGATACCGTGATCGCCCGCCTCTCCGCCCAGCCGGTCGACCAGCTTCAGGTGCAGCGGCTCAAGAAGCGCAAGCTGATGCTGAAGGACGAAATCTCCCGCCTGGAGAGCCGCCTGATACCGGACAGCATCGCGTGAGCCAGGCCGCCAAAGTCGGCGTTATCATGGGCAGCCAGTCGGACTGGTCCACCATGAAGCACGCCGCGGAAACGCTGGCCGAGCTCGGCGTGCCGCATGAGACGAGGATCGTCTCGGCACACCGCACGCCGGAACGCCTGGCCGCGTACGCGAAATCCGCGCGCGAACGCGGCCTGGATGTGATTATCGCCGGCGCCGGGGGCGCGGCGCACCTGCCCGGCATGTGCGCGGCCCATACGAGCCTGCCGGTGCTCGGCGTGCCGATGCCGAGCCACGCGCTGACCGGCATGGATTCGCTGCTTTCCATCGTGCAGATGCCGGCGGGCATTCCGGTGGGCACGCTGGCGATCGGGCGCGCCGGCGCCGTCAATGCCGCGCTGCTGGCGGCCGCGATCCTGGCGCTGGCCGACCCGGGCCTTGCCGCCCGCCTGGACGCCTACCGCGCGGCGCAGACCGAGTCCGTCGCGGAAATACCCGACGATACCACGTGACGGACGCGCTTCCGCCCGGCAGCACGATCGGTATCGTCGGCGGCGGTCAGCTAGGGCGCATGTCCGCGATGGCCGCGGCGCGCCTGGGCTACCGCGCCCATATCTTCGCGACCGAGGCCAGTAGCCCCGCTTCGCAGGTTTCGGCGGCAACCACGGTCGGCGCGTACGACGATGTCGATGCGCTCGCGCGCTTTGCGCGCGACGTCGACGTGGTGACGTTCGAATTCGAGAATATCAGCGCCGCCGGGCTGGAGCTGCTGGCGGGGATCAAGCCGGTGCGGCCCGGACCCGCGGTGCTGCGCGCGAGTCAGGACCGCGTGACCGAAAAATGCTTCATCAATGCCGTCGGCGGCTCCACGGCGTCGTGGGCCGCGGTCAATAACCCCGACGATCTCGCCAGCGCCGTCGCGGAAATCGGGCTGCCGAGCGTGCTGAAAACCACGCGGCTGGGCTATGACGGCAGGGGCCAGGCGGTGCTGCGGGAGCGCGGCGACGCCGAGGCGGCGTGGGAACGCCTGGCGCCGCGGCCGCTGGTGCTGGAGGCGTTTGTCGACTTCGCGTGCGAAATCAGCGTCGTCGTGGCGCGCGGCCTGGATGGCAGCGTCGCCGCGTTCGACGCGGTGGAAAACTGGCACCGGCACCACATCCTGGATCTGACGCTGGCACCCGCGCGCATCTCCGCGGAACTGGCGGAAAATGCGCGCGCGACGGCAATCCGGGTCGCGGCGGGGCTCGGCGTGGTAGGGCTGCTGGCGGTGGAGATGTTCGTGGACCGGGACGGCAAGCTGCTGGTCAATGAACTGGCGCCGCGGCCACACAATTCCGGGCACTGGACCATCGATGCGTGCCCGGCCAGCCAGTTCGAAATGCATATACGGGCGGTCGCGGGGCTGCCGCTGCCGCCGGCGACGCGGCATTCCGATGCGGTCATGAAGAATTTGGTGGGGCCGGACGATCTTGCGCTGTGGCCGGAAATCCTGGCAACGCCGGGGCTGATCCCACACCTCTACGGCAAGGCGGAAGCCCGCCCGGGCCGCAAAATGGGCCACGTAACCCGCCTGTTCCCCCGCGGCGCACTCCCCGGCGAACACGGCGTGCGGGCCGTGCTGGGGGTGCTGGCGGACGGGGAAAGCAAGTAAGGCCAGGGGCTCTGCCCCCTGGACCCCCGCTAAGGACAAGTCCTTAGAACCTGCCTAATCAGTCGGAGGACAAGGAGGGGGGCAACTCGGGCGTGGGCAAGTTCTCGCTGCCCCCCTCCTTGTCCTCCGACAAAAATTAATGGGGTCTGGGGACTTGTCCCCAGCGGGGTCCCGAGGCAGAGCCCCTGGCCTTTCCTGTTCTTCTCCCGTGCGCTAACTCCCCAGCATGCCCAGCAGCAACGACATCCGCGCCACTTTCGTCGACTACTTTGCCCGCAACGGCCATGCGGTCGTGGAGTCGTCGCCCCTGGTTCCCAGGAACGACCCCACGCTGCTGTTCACCAATTCGGGTATGGTGCAGTTCAAGAACGT
>JAATGE010000301.1 GCA_015654825.1 Rhodospirillales bacterium | reverse complement strand
CACCCAGGCGCTCGGTCTAGTCGAGATGCGAATCCATCATTTCGAGGATGTGCGGGAAAGGCAGCAGTGCCTGAACGCTGGAATCCCAGTTCTGCTCGGCGGCGGCGTCGGTCAGCGCGTCGCCGGCCAGGGCTGCGTTCGCGGGCTGAGTAAGCCAGCGATGCGCCTCGACGACTTCGAGCGGGTAGGTGGCGGCCGCCAGGATCGGTGAGACCAGCACGTCCGGATAAAGCGCCACGGGTGCCACGAGCTCATCGAGCTGTTCCGCGGTCAGGGCAGGTTGCGCCGGTGTCGGCGGCGCGACGACGGCCGGTAGCGGTGGCGGCGTGCTTTGCGCCAACGCGATGGCGGGCAGCGCGGACAGCGCTGCGACGACCAGGGTTCTGTATGTGATCGGATGCATTTGGTTGGCCTGTTAGATCCCCCACGCTTCGTATTTCAGATGGGTTGATGGCGGCTTGTTTTCATGGCTCAACCTAGATTGCATTTTGTAACGTCAGCGTGGTGATCGAATATTCATTGATTTTCGATGGATAAGACAAGGTCGCGGCTTCGCTGTGGCAATTCGCTCTCAATTCGCAACGGATGCGGTCCGGCCACGGCGGATCGAGCCGGGCGCTTCGGCGCCGGCTTCACCCTTTTTCTTTGCCAAAACGTTGCCAGATCGACGCAGACTGATCAGCAGGACGATCGTTGACCGGGTTTTGGTGCGCGGAGCTATCGTGCATGTGGCGTCGGCAATGGCGGGGCTTCCATCGGGGCGATGGCCACCGGACGCGGCCTGTCAGTTGCCGTGACGGCTGAGCGAAATCGAAATTCCATGACAACGCGGTAAGGCCGGGTGGCCCGGTTGAGCGGATCCCGCCGCACCGGATCAATGGGGTCTGGGGACTTGTCCCCGTCGTGCGCAGCACGCCCCCGGCGTGACGGGTCCAGGGCAATCGCATTTGAAAACCGCCAGCGCCCGCTCCAACTGACGTCGGCGAACAAGGAACAATTAACAAAAGTTTTTGCTTCTTTTTTCAAAAAGAAGTACTTTTTCTTGTTCTTTTTTGAAAAAAAGAACCAAAAAACTTTTGTTAGTTTGGCTTTCGTTTCGGGTCGAAGCGTCCGGCTCGAATGTCATGCCAAGAAAATTCCAAATGCAATTCCCCTCCATGGCCTTCCCCTACACTTCCTACCGCAGAAACACCTTAGGCGCCGCCTCGGTGTTCAGGCAGGAGCATACGATCACCCCGGTCCACAGCAGCAGCGAGATCGTTCCGGCCACGCGGGCGCTGGCGGGCATCGAGGTGGATTCGACGAACGCCAGGTGGAAGCGGGTGCGCCGGTATGCGACGGCCAGAATGCTACCGAGGAGGATCAGCAGCAATTTTGGAACAAAATAGCCGTGGCTGCCGACATGCACGGGGTCATAGAAGAACAGCAGCAGGCCGGTCGCGAAACAGATGCCGAAGCTCCAGTAGATCCAGGGCAGCAGGGCCTGCGCCAGGGCCCGCATCGACAGCGGACGGGCCCAGCCGAGCAGGCGCAGATCGAGCATTGCCACGCCGCCGAAGAACACCGCCATCGCCAGGATGTGCACAAGGCGCACCAGATGGTGAACCGGCTGCAGCGCGTAGTGAAAGCCGCGGCTGTCCAACGCCACCAGAAGATCGAACGGGAGGCGCATGAAAGCCAGGGGGTGCGGGTCGAGCATCTTGGGTGCGCCCTCCGTTTCCGGCGCTGGGGGCTTGCCTAGTGAGAATAACTCGCAATATCAAGATCGAGACCTTGGGGCGAACCTGAATGCGTTGTTCGAAGACCCTGTGCGGCGTTTGCCTGGCGCTGCTGGCGCTGCCGGCGCTTGCGCACGGCGAGGCGCCGATACAGCTGACGCTGAAGGACCATCGCATTGTGCCGGACCATTTTTCAGTGCCGGCCGGCGTACGGTTCCATCTGCAGGTCACCAACCAGGACGATACCGTGGACGAGTTCGAGAGCTACGATCTGAAGGTCGAGAAGATCGTGGTCGCCGGCGGCACGGTGACGGTGGCGGCGGGGCCGCTGCATCCGGGGACCTACAAGGTGTTCGACGATTATCACCCGGACACCGCGACCGCTTTCGTGACCGCAGTGCCATAGGGATCGGCCCGAATGCTCGCCAGCCTGCTGATCGTATTTCGCGAAGTCCTGGAGGCCGGGCTCATCGTCGGCGTCGTGCTGGCGGCGACGGAGGGGGTCGTCGAGCGCGGCCGCTTTATCGCCGGCGGCATCGCGTGCGGCGTTGCGGGTGCCGCGATTCTGGCGCTGTTCGCGGGCGCGGTCTCGTCCGCGTTCTCCGGTAACGGGCAGGAGATCTTTACCGCCAGCATCCTGATCGTCGCGACCATGATGCTCGGCTGGCATAACCTCTGGATGGCCAGTCACGGTCGGCAGATCGCGACGCAGATGAAGGCGATGGGCCGCGAGGTGGTGGATGGGCAGCGATCGCTGTTGGCGATGGCGGTTGTCGTCGCTATCGCGGTGCTGCGGGAGGGAGCCGAGGTGGTACTGTTCCTGTACGGCATTGCGGCATCGACCAAATCGGGACCCGCGGCGCTGCTGTTCGGTGGGCTGCTGGGCGTGCTGGCCGGAGCCGCGGTTTCCTGGGTGCTGTATCGGGGGCTCGTCGCCATTCCGCTGAAGCGGCTATTCGCGGTAACCGGAGCGCTGGTGGCGCTGCTGGCCGCCGGGATGGCTGGGCAGGCGGCGGCGACGCTGGCCGGCGCCGATCTGATCCCGGCCTGGGGCTGGCAGATCTGGAACACCTCCTGGCTGCTGCCGGAGGACACGCTCGTGGGCCGCGCGCTGCACGCGCTGGCCGGCTATTCGGACCGCCCGATGGGGGTGCAGCTAGCGGCGTACGTGGCGACGCTTGCGACGCTGCTGATCGCCGGCCGCCTGATGCAGGCGGCGCCGGCGCGGCGCGCCAACACGCATTGATGGAGACATAGTGCCGATGTTGAAAACAGCTTTCGTGGCGGTGCTGGCGAGTTGTGCCGTGAGTGGCGCCGCTTGGGCGCGCGAGTTTCCGATCGGCGGCCCGGTGCATGCCCACGACATGGAGATCGCCGCCAGCTACCTGGTGGGTGTCGAAATGGCGCCGATGCCGGCGGACATGGCAATGGGCCCCGATACGGTGCACCTGGAGACGGACGTGCATGCCACGGCGGACAATATCTGGGGTTTTCCGGATGGCGCGTGGGTGCCGTACCTGAAGATCGATTGGAAGCTGAGCAAGGCGGGCACGAACTGGAGCGCCGCGGGGCACATGCTGGCAATGACCGCCAAGGACGGCCCGCATTACGCCAACAACGTGAAGATGGATGGGCCGGGGCGCTATACCGTGGTGCTGACCTATAGCTCACCGGAGACGAACGGGTTCCTGCACCATGTCGACAAGGAAACCGGCGTGCCCGGATGGTGGGCGCCGTTCAGCGAAACGTTTGCGTTCGATTACCCGGCGAAGTGAGGTCGAGAGCAGGATCGCCTAAGGTTGACGCGAAGGAAGGCCAGGGCTCTGCCCTGGACCCGCTGGGGCCTTAGGCCCCAGACCCCATTTCATCTGTTCCGAGTCTCACATCGACACTGAGCCCTTTGGCGGCACCGGCATATCGCCGGCGGCGGCACGCCGTCGGGGATCCCGGGGGGCAGATTCCGGCCGATGTCGTCGACCCGGGAACAATTAATACCAACCGCCGGAAATCTTGACTCCTGCGGCCGT
>JAATGE010000527.1 GCA_015654825.1 Rhodospirillales bacterium | reverse complement strand
TGGGCATGCTGGGCTGCATGAACCGTGCGTTCACCCTGCTCGCCGAACACCGCGGCCAGACGCTCGACATGGCCACGATCCCGCAGGAGGACCCCGCGACCTACGAAATGATCCAGCGTGCCGATACGGTGGGGGTATTTCAGATCGAGAGCCGCGCGCAAATGTCCATGCTGCCGCGCCTGAAACCACAAACGTTTTATGATCTGGTGATCGAGGTCGCGATCGTGCGGCCCGGCCCGATCCAGGGCGACATGGTGCACCCCTATCTGCGCCGCCGCCTCGGCGAGGAAAAAATCCTGTTCCCGACGGCGGAACTGGAACACGTGTTGGGCAAGACACTTGGCGTGCCGTTGTTTCAGGAGCAGGCCATGAAGGTGGCGATCGTCTGCGCCGGATTTTCGCCGGGAGAGGCGGATGAGCTGCGCCGCGCCATGGCCACGTTCAAGCACACCGGCGGCGTGCACAAATTCCGCGACAAATTGGTTCGGGGCATGGCCGCGCGTGGCTACACGCCGGATTTCGCCGAGCGCACCATCAAACAGATCGAGGGTTTTGGCAGCTACGGTTTCCCGGAAAGCCATGCGGCGAGTTTTGCATTGATCGCCTACGCCAGCTCCTGGATGAAATGCCACCACCCGGACGTGTTCGCATGTGCCCTGCTGAACGCCCAGCCGATGGGTTTTTACGCACCGGCGCAGATCGTGCGCGACGCACGCCAGCACGGCGTGGAAGTGCGCCCGGTCTGCGTAAATGCAAGCCGGTGGGATTGTTTCCTGGAACAAACCGGGGGCAGATACTTCGCCATCCGGCTCGGCCTGCGCATGGTCCGCGGTTTGAATAATCAACACGGGGCGGCACTGGTTTTCGGCCGCGGCGAAACGCCCTATGCAACCATCGAAGATTTGCACCGCCGCGCGCGCATTCCACCGTCCGCGGTGGAACAGGTGGCGGAGGCCGATGCCTTCCAGGCGATGGGGCTCGATCGCCGCCGCGCGCTATGGCAGGTGCGCGCGCTGGCCGGTGCCGATCTGCCGTTGTTCGCGCATGGTGAAGCCATCGTGGAAAGGCCCACGCAAATCGTCGCGATGCCGCAAGGCGGCGAGGTGGTGGAGGATTATCGCAGCGTCGGGCTGTCGTTGCGGCGGCATCCGGTCAGTTTTTTGCGCGCCGAACTGCAGGCGCTGGGCGTTCGGCGGAGTGCCGAACTGGTGACCCTGAAAGATGGAATAAATGTACAGGCGGCGGGTATCGTGCTGGTGCGCCAGCGTCCCGGCACCGCGACCGGTGTCACGTTCATCACGATCGAGGACGAAACGGGGCACGCGAACCTGATTGTCTGGCGCGATCTGTTCGAGCGTCAGCGCCGGCTGATTCTGTCCGCCACGATGATTTCGGTGCGGGGACGGCTGCAGCGCGAAGGGCTGGTGACGCACATCATCGCCGGCGAACTCACCGATCTTTCAGATTTGCTGCGCAGTGTCGGCACGCGCGGCGATTTCCGCCTGCCCCATGGGCGCGGCGACGAAGCACGGCACGGCGCCGGGCCAGACCCCCGCACGCAGCGAGGCATCAAGGTACCCACGCGCGATTTCAGATAAACTCCCGCCTCCGGAATGTTCTTTGCACTCGACCGTTCCGGGCAACGTCGCCGGCGGATGCGTTACCAGAACGGCCAGCGCTGCAGCCGCATCAGGATCAGTGCCGCCGTGAATACCGTCAGCAGCGGCGTGAATATCCCGATCCGCCGGGCCGATCGGGAGACGCCGATCTGCCCGGCGAGCCAGGCGGCAGGCACGCCGAACAGCATGATCCAGGCCGCCCAGCTCAGCAGGATGGCCCACGGCCCGGCGTTTGCGGCAAAGCTATCGAACTGCATGGCAATCTCGCGATCCACCCCGGTGACCGGGTGCCGCGCGCCCAAGGATGGCGCGCGCGGCCTTCCCTCTGGAAAACGATCTTGCCGCGGGGCGCTGGCCGGGTCACCTTCTCGATCTGCGGTTCACGAGAACGTGATCCAGGAAACATACAAGGAGCTGCAGTGAACCACACTCAGACGATGTCCCAGCGGCCGGCGCGGCGATTTTGGGGCTGGGGCGCCCTGCAGGATCACCTGCTTGCGGAGGAAGCTTCGGTCGTGGCGGAAGCAATCGCCGCCCACGGCGTCGATCCGGCCGGACCCCCGCCGGTGGTGCAGGAATTTACCTTGCGCCCCCCCCGGGTCGCGCCGCCGGCAGCACTGGGGGACATGTTTTCCGCGAGCGCGTTCGATCGGCTGAACCATGCGGGCGGCAAATCCTACGCCGACCTGGTGCGCATGTGGATGCGGCAGCCGCCGGAAGTGCCTGACTGGGTCTGCTACCCGCCGGACGAGGCGGCTATTGTTGCCGTTCTTGACTGGGCGAGCAGCGCCGGTGTCGCGGTGGTTCCATACGGTGGCGGATCGAGCGTGGTGGGGGGCGTCGAGCCGCCCGCGCAAAGCGTCGCGGCCAGCGTGTCGCTGGATCTGGAACGGCTTGACCGCGTCATCGAAGTCGACCGCGTGAGCCGCGCGGCACTGATCGAAGGCGGCACATACGGGCCGGACATCGAAACGCAATTGCGGCCGCACGGATTGACGCTGCGGCACTTCCCGCAAAGCTTCGCCTACTCCACGCTGGGCGGCTGGATCGCGACCAGGGCCGGCGGGCATTACGCCACATTGGCCACGCATATCGACGACTTCGTGGAAAGCACCCGCATGGTAACGCCGGCCGGCACCGTGCAGACGCGGCGGTTGCCGGGCAGCGGCGCGGGCCCGGCACCCGACCGGCTTATTCTCGGATCGGAAGGAGCGTTTGGTGTCATTACGCGCGCATGGATGCGCGTGCAGGAGCGGCCACGCTTTCGCGCCGGCCGCAATTTCCGGTTCGACACGATGGAAGCAGCGTGCGCGGCGTTGCGTCGCCTGGCACAGTCCGGCCTTCATCCGAGCAATTGCCGGCTGCTGGATGCGGCGGAAGTGGCGTTCGCCCGGGTCGGCGACCGCGTTTCGCCGACCCTGATCGTGGCGTTCGAAAGCGCCAACCATCCGGTGGATGCCTGGATGGTGCTGGCCGCCGAAATCATTGCCGATTGCGGCGGGGTGGCACTGCTGGACCACGGCGGCGCGCGGGCCGCCGACGAGTGGCGCACGGTCTTTCTGCGCATGCCATACTACCGCGACCCGATGGTCGGTGCGGGCGTCATCGTCGATACATTCGAGACCGCGGTGACCTGGGACCAGTTCCCTGCGTTCTACAGCGAAGTGCGGGCGTCAGTGGCCGAAGCGATCCAACGCGTGTGCAAGCGCGTGGCGATCATTTCGTGCCGTATCACGCATGTGTACCCGGACGGGCCGGCACCGTATTTCAGCTACTCGGTGCGCGGACCTGAGGGCGGCCTGGCGAGCGCGTTGGCGGCGTGGCGCGATATCAAGGCCGCGAGCAATGCGGCGGTGGTGCAATTCGGCGGCACGATCACGCATCACCATGCGGTGGGGCGCGACCACCGCAGCGGCTACGATATCGAGGTGCCTTCGCTGATGCGGTCGGCGTATCTGGATGTGAAACGACGTTTCGATCCGGCGGGTGTTATGAACCCCGGAGTGCTGATCGGCGGATTGTAGTTCTCAGGAAGGCCAGGGCTCTGCCCTGGACCCGCTGGGGCCTGAGGCCCCAGACACCCGTTCATTGGGGGGAGACGAT
>JAATGE010000674.1 GCA_015654825.1 Rhodospirillales bacterium | reverse complement strand
CCGGGCAGAGAAATTAAGCGCCATGCGGTGCCGCAGCACCGGCTGCGCCAGCGCGACCACATCATCCATGCTCGGCGACAGCCGCCCATCGAGCAGCGCGCGGGCGCGGCTGGCCAGCATCAGCGCCTGCGCGGCGCGCGGCCCGGGGCCCCAGGCCACGTGCTTCTTGACGATCTCCTCGGCCGCCGTTTCCGGCCGCGCGCCGCGCACCAGGGCCAGGATCGCGTCCACCAGCTTTTCGCCGACCGGCACGGCGCGCACCAGCGCCTGCGCCCGCATCAGGCCATCCGCGTCCATGACCGCGGAGGCCTCCGCGACCTGGCTGCCGGTGGTGGCGAGCAGCATGGCGCGTTCGGCCGCCAGGTCCGGGTAGCCGATCTCGATGCTGAGGAAGAAGCGGTCGAGCTGGGCTTCGGGCAGCGGGTAGGTGCCTTCCTGCTCGATCGGGTTTTGCGTCGCGAGCACGTGGAACGGCGCGGGGAGCGGGTGCTCCACGCCGCTGACCGCGACGCGCTTTTCCTGCATGGCCTGCAGCAGCGCCGACTGCGTGCGCGGGCTGGCGCGGTTGATTTCGTCCGCCATCAGCAATTGGCAGAACACCGGCCCGGGCACGAAGCGGAAGCTGCGGTGGCCGGCGGTTTCGTCCAGCACCTCGCTGCCGGTGATGTCGGCCGGCATCAGGTCCGGTGTGAATTGCACGCGGCGCTTATCGAGGCCCAGCACGCGGCCGAGCGTGTCGACCAGCAGCGTCTTGCCGAGGCCCGGCACGCCGATCAGCAGGGCGTGCCCGCCGGCCAGCAGGGCAACGAGCGCCTGCTCCACGACCTCGTCCTGGCCCCATATGACGCGGGCGATTTCGCGTCGCGCGGCGGCCGCCGACGCGGCCAGTTTCTCCGCATCGGCTATCACGGTATCGAGCACGCACAGGATCCTTATCGGCTGGCGCACGCCGCCCGCGGGACGGGCGAGGCACGACTTGCAGTCTCTACATACAGCAGGACGGCGTCCAGGTTCCTACTGCAATGCGGCATTCGTCCGGGGGGCTTTTACCGGCGCGGGCACACACCCTATATGCGCCACACCCTTCAACAATCCGCCATGGCGGGAGTGTGAATCTTGAGCCAGACCCTGCATACAAAGGGTCGTGAAATGTGCAGCGCGATCGGCCACCACGAGGAGGCCGGCAGCCCTGTGCCGTCTTCCGCCGCGGGGTGCCGTGCCCGCGTGGAGTGCGGCGACCTGCCGTTTCTGATCAAGCGTGACGGCACCTGGCTCTATCGTGGCACGCCGATCCTGCGGAAGGAGCTCGTCTGCCTGTTCAGCAGCGTCGTGAAGCGCGACGCGCAGGGCGACTATTGGCTGGAAACACCGGCCGAGCGCGGCCGCATCCAGGTGGAGGACACGCCCTGGGTCGCGGTGGAGCTGGATTGGACCCGCTGCGGCAGCGGTCGCCACCAATGCCTGACCTTCCGCACCAACGTTGACCAGATCGTGACCGTCGGCCCCGAGCATCCGCTGCGCGTGGCACACAACGCCATGACCTGCGAGCCCACGCCCTACGTTCACATTCGCGACGGTGAAGGCGGCGCCAAGCTGGAAGCGCGCATCACGCGATCGGTCTATTACGAGCTGGTGGCGCTGGCGGTGCCGGGCTGCTGCGGCACGCGCAAATGCCTTGGTGTGTGGAGTTCCGGCACGTTCTTCCCGCTCGGCGACCTGCCGGCCGAAACTCCCTGAGCCTGTCTGCCGAGCCAGACGCCGCGTGGGTGCGCAAGCGGCTGGCGGCCCCCGCGCCGGACGAAATAGCCGAGGCCGGCGGCTGGGCGGATGAGCTGGATTTTTCCGGTGCGGCGCTGATCGAGGCGGCGGTGCTGGTGCCGATCATTACCGCGATGCCCCCGGGCATCCTGCTGACCAAGCGCAGCGAAACGCTGAGCCGCCACGCCGGCCAGGTGAGTTTCCCCGGCGGCCGGATCGATCCCACCGATACGAGCCCGGAACACGCCGCGTTGCGTGAGGCGACCGAGGAAATCGGCCTGGATTCCGCGGCGGTGGAGTTGCTCGGCCGCCTGGGCACCCACATTACCGGCACCGGTTTTCGGGTGACGCCGGTGCTGGGGCTGTTGGCGGAACGCCCGTCGCTGCTGAACGCGCCGGCCGAAGTGGCGGAGACGTTCGAGTTGCCGCTCAGCACCCTGCTGGACCCGAAGGCTCCCGAGCGGCGCAGCGCAGAGTATCGTGGCCGCCTGCGCCACTACTGGGTATGGCCGCACCCGACCTACCACATCTGGGGCGCCACCGCCGCCATCCTGGTGCAGCTAGCCCGAAGATTGCGAGGCTGAACCGATCGCGCAGCGTCGGCGCGCCATGAGCGCTAAGTTAAGGTCAGAAAGGCCAGGGCTCCGCCCTGGACCCGCTGGGGACAAGTCCCCCGACCCCAATTAGCGCTGCGCGGCTTTTCATCGTCTCCCCGGCGAAGCCATTCCGATATGGATTTCAGGCTTCGCCGTTCCCGTCAGTGAACGGGGGTCTCGGGCCTCAGGCCCCAGCGGGTCCAGGGCAGAGCCCTGGCCTTACTTTCATCCTTGCCTCAAAACCCGCCGCGCCATCCAGACCGCGACGGCCGCGAACAGCGCCAGCGTGATCCAGTCCGCGGTGGGCGCAAACCCGACGCCCGCCAGCGCCAGCGGCGCCTGGTTGCCGGTGGCGCCGATCACCGCCGCCATCGCGACGCCCACGAGGCTTTCGCCGACAATGAAGCCGCTGGCGATCAGCACGCCGCGCCGCCCGGCCTGTTCGGCGTCCGGGCGTCCGCGCAGGCCGCGTTCGACCCACCAGCCCAGCACCGCGCCGATCCCGAGCGTGACGCCGACGGTCGGCGGCAGGTAGAGCCCGATGCCGACGGCCAGCACCGGCAGGCGGTGCGGGCTGCCGGCCCGTTTCAGCCCTGCGTCCAGCAGGATCATCGCAACGCTGAGAGCCGCGCCGATGCCGACAAACGTCCATTCGAGCGTGCCGCCGAGGATGCCGGTGGCGATCTTCGCCATCAGTGTGGCCTGCGGGGCCGCCAGCACCTGGGTCGGGTCCATGCCGGCGCGCGGCATTGCGCCGGGAAAGCCGTAGGCGGTGTAGAGCAGGTCGAGGATCGGCGGGATTGCCAGGCCGCCGACCACGCATCCCAACACCAGCGCCACCTGCTGCCGCCACGGCGTGGCGCCAAGGAGATATCCAGTTTTCAGATCCTGCAGGTTGTCGTTGGAAATCGTCGCGGTTGCCAGCACCACCGAGACCGCGAACAGCACGAACGCGATGGCCGCGCCGCGCGCCGTTTCGTCATCGAGGCGCGCCCCGAACATCGCCAGCACCAGCAGGCTGCCGCCGATCGTGGCCAGAATGCCGATGCCGGAAATCGGGCTGCTGGAGGAGCCGACCAGTCCCGCCATGTAGCCGCAGGCCGCGGCGACGAGAAAACCGAAGACGGCGGCAAACAACGTGCCGGTCAGCACCAACGTCACCACGCCGTAGTTCGCGAGCGGCGCGGCGCCGCTGACGAAGGCGAAGAAGGCCGCCGCGATGACAACCAGGCTGAATGCGAGCAGGCCCAGCATCCATGCCGGTTTCATGTCCTGTTCGGTGCGTTTCGGCGCGCGGCCGCCGCGCTCCATGCCCGCCAGCGCCGAGCGCATGCCTTCGATGGTTGGCCCGGCGAGGCCCGCCAGCGACCAGATCGCCGCGACGCCGATGACCCCGGCGCCGATGAAGCGCACTTTTTGCGCCCAGATCTGCGTCGCGTAGGTCGCGAGGTCGCCGCCCGCCGGCATCGGGTGCAGGGAGGTCAGGACCGGGACCGCGATGCCCCAGCTGATGACCGCGCCGAGCAGCATCGCGAGGCCGGCATAGAGGCCGATCAGGTAGCCCGCGCCAAGCAGTGCCAGCGAGAAGCCGGTCGACAGGCGAAAAATCGAGTTTCCCGCCGGCAGCCAAACGCTGATCCCGTCGCTGAGGACGTGAAGGCCGCTGGCGCCGAAATTCATCGCGGCGGCAATCAGTCCGCCGGCGGCGATGTCCACGGCGCCCGGCTCGCCGGCCGGCACGTGGCCGACGCCGACGCGCAGGATTTCGGCGGCGGCGACGCCTTCGGGAAACGGCAGATCGGACCCGACCACCATGGCGCGTCGCAGCGGGATCGTGAACAGCACGCCGAGTACGCCGCCGGCGACGCACACCGCGGCGCTCTGCCAGAACGGGAAGCCGTGCCAGTAGCCGACCATCAGCAGGCCGGGCAGCACGAAGATCACGCTGGAGAGGGTGCCCGCGGCGGACGCCTGCGTCTTGACGATGTTGTTTTCCAGCAAGCCGCTGTTGCCCAGCACGCGTAGCGCCGCCATCGAAATCACCGCCGCCGGGATTGCGCTTGCGAACGTCAGGCCGACTTTTAGGCCGAGATAGACATTGGCCGCTGTGAATACGATGGTAATGGCGGCGCCGAGGATAAGGCCGCGTAGCGTCAGTTCGGGTTCGGCGTCGGATGGGTCGGCGAGTGTCGGTGTGGCCATCGATCGTGCGGCTCCGGCATGCGTGGAAGTGCGATAGACCACCTTGGCGCGGCGGCGCCGCGTCTGACCAGGGCGACCAACAACACCCGTCAATAAATTGGGTCAATTTAAAGAATTGCGTCGAAATTTTTCGCGCCCCGCGCTACACAGGCTCGAAATGCGAACTTGCGGGCCCGCAGGGGTGGCCGCGCGCTGGATAGGCAATCTTGATCGACTACCTGCAGTCCCTGCTCGCCCGCACCGACAGATCCAAGGCAGTCGCCTACGGTGGCTGGATCGTATTGAGTTTGCTGCTGGTCGCCGGCACGCTGACTACTCTCGGGCAGGCCGAATACACCGAGCGTAACGCGGTACTGGCGCGCGCCGAGGCCGGTGCCGCCACGCTGGAACAGACGCTGCTGCGCGTGTTCGAGGCGGCGGAGACGCTGCAGAGCCTGGCCCGCACGCGCGCGCGGCTGATCGAATCGGGCAATAAGCTGGCCGCGCTGACGATCGAGCAGCAGCTGCACGACATTGCCCCGCAGGGCCGCCTGGGCATTTTGCAGGTCAGCATTCTGCATCCGGACGGCAGCCTGGACTGGTCGAGCACCGCGGCCGGCGACGGCTGGATCGGAACCCGGCCACCGGTCGACGCGCGGCTGTTCCAGCAGACCACCGAACTGTTCATCTCGCCGGCCGAACTCGACACGGCCACGCACCGCTGGATCGTCTATGCCAGCCGCGTGCTGGCGGACCGCAACGGCCAAGTCGCGGGCTTCGCCGTCGTGGCGCTGGATCCGCTGGCGATGTCGGCCATGCTGAGCAGCGAGATCACCACGACGCGCGAAGTCAGCGTCGTGCAGCTGCGCCAGGGCGGCGCGATCATCGCGCGCTCGGTCAAGCCTGTGGCCGCCTTCAGCATGCGCGTATCGCCAAACGATCCGGTGCTGGCGGCAGCCAACCAGCGCACCAGCGGGCAGTTCGTCGATCGTGCCAGCGGCGTGGAGCGGCTGGTGGGTTTCCGCGCCCCGACAGGGGTGCCGATCATCGTCAGCCGCGCCGTCGACACCCAGGCGGCGCTGGCCGATTTCTACCAGTTGCGGCGGATCGTGGTGGCGGTGATGCTGGCGCTGGTGGTCGGCGCGCTGGTTGCCACGCGCCTGATCCTGGCCAATTTCCTGCTGCGGCAGCGGCTCGGCGAGCAGGCGCTGCAGGATCCGCTGACCGGCCTGCGCAACCGTCGGTATTTCGCTGAAATCATGGTGCGGCGCATGGACCAGGCGCGCCGGCTCGGCCAGACCGCCCTGGTGCTGCTGATCGACCTAGATGGATTCAAGCAGGTCAACGACACCCGCGGCCACCCGATCGGCGACGGACTGCTGCGCCAGGTCGCGATGCGGCTGCTCGGCTGCGTCGGCGACGACGACGTGGTGATGCGGCTCGGCGGCGACGAATTCGCCGTGGTGCGGCTGGGCCGCACGCAGCGCCGCGACGCGACCTCGCTCGCCCGTTTCGTGGTCAACGAGCTTTCCGAAATCTACGAGGTGGACGGCTACCATTTGCGTATATCGGCGAGCGTAGGCGTGGCCATGCCGCCGGACGGCGGGGAGGATCTGAACGACCTGCTGCGCAGCGCCGACATCGCGCTGTATTTCGTCAAGGCGGAGGGGGGCAGCGCGTACCAGCTGTTCGATCCGGCAATGGAAAATACCGTCCGCACCCGCCGCGCGCTGGAGGTGGATTTGCGCGAGGCGCGCGAGCGCGGCGAACTGGAGGTCTATTTCCAGCCGCTGGTGCAGCTCGACCCGCGCCGCGTCTCCGGCTTCGAGGCGCTGCTGCGCTGGCACCACCCGACGCTCGGCATGGTGATGCCGAGCCGGTTCATTCCGGTGGCCGAGGAAACCGGTTTGATCGCCGGCATCGGCGAATGGGTGCTGCGGCAGGCCTGCATCGAGGCGTCGCGGTGGCCGGGCCAGACCCGCATCGCGGTCAATCTGTCGCCGGTACAGTTCGAGCGCTCCGACATCGTCGATATCGTCGGTGCCGTGTTGCGCGAGACGCGCCTGGAACCGTCGCGGCTGGAACTGGAGATTACCGAAGGCGTCGTGATGCGCGACATGGGCGATGTGCTCAGCACCATGCGTCGGCTGCAGGGGCTTGGCGTGCGCCTGGCGCTGGACGATTTCGGCACCGGCTACTCGTCGCTGAGTTACCTGCGCAGTTTCCCGTTCGACAAGGTAAAGATCGACGGCAGCTTCCTGGCGGACCTGAACGGCGACGGTGGCACCATCATCCGCGCCGTGCTGGGGCTATGCCGGCACCTGGACCTGGATACGCTGGTCGAAGGCGTGGAGACCGAGGAACAGCTCGACTGGCTGCGGCGTGAGGGCTGCACGGAAGTGCAGGGCCACTATTTCAGTCCGCCGCGGCCCGCCGGGCGAGTGGCCGAAATCATCGGCGCCGTGGCGGGCCGGGCGGTTCGCAAGTCGGAGACGGTGCCGGGCGATTAAAACCGGGGCGGAAACGAGCGCCAATTTATCAAAGTTTTTGTTTCTTTTTTCAAAAAGAAGGTCTCATACCAACGGCCTTAAATTTTGACCTGTCAAAGGCCAGGGCTCTGCCCTGGACCCGCTGGGGCCAGTAGGCCCCAGACCCCGATTAGCGCTGCGCGGCTTCTCCTTGGCTTTTGGGCGAAGCCTGTAAATGTCATGGATTT
>JAATGE010000097.1 GCA_015654825.1 Rhodospirillales bacterium | reverse complement strand
GCCGGGCAAAATGATTTGCCTCGCAGGTGGTGTGGCGGGTTCTCAGAGCGTTCCCGGAACTTCAACAATATTGGAGGCAGGATCATGACGGCAACGATGAAAGAGACCTTCAATAAAAGCACCGATGGCTGGACCGTGATTGGGGATGTGCAATCCAGCGGGTGGGTGGCCAAGGGCGGCGATCCGAAGGGCCATCTTGCCTGGGTTGATGCCGCGAGCGGGCAGGATTCCTATTTCCAGGCCGGACCGAAGTTCCTGGGCAACAAGATCCATTTCTATGGCGGTACATTGTCGTACGACATACTTGATAGCGGCAGCGGATACACCGCCTACGACGTGCAGATCGTGGGTGACGGAAAGACGCTGCAATACACCAATCCGAACGACGGCAGTTTTCCGACCCCGAATGTCTGGAGCGCGGCTTCGGTGCTGTTGGTGGCAAGCAACTTCATCGACAAGGCGACCGGGTTGGCGCCTACGGTGAAGGAAATGAGGGAGGTGCTGAAAGACATTACTCAACTCGATATCAGGGCGGAGTATGTCAATGGTCCGGAGTCGGGCGGGCTGGACAATGTGATCCTCACCGGCCCGGCTGCGTCGATATTCGATGGCGCCTCGGCTGATGGATCGGTGTCACATCACGTTGGGATCAATACCGATGCGATGGCTTTCCTGGTGGGGCACGCGGTACTTTAGGCGGGCGGCGGCGGCACCTTCCAGCGTTTGCCGGGCCGACCGCCGGCTGTAATAATCTGTTTTGGAACGCAGCCGGGAGCTGACCAATGGTACGTCTGGCGATTGCCTGCATGGTTCTGGCGGCTTTGACCGGCGTGACGTCGGCGGGCGCGCAGCCGGCAAAGCCAGCTGATGCGGCGAAGGAGCATGTGGACGGCATTGGCGGCTTCTTTTTTCGATCGGCGTCGCCGAAGACACTCGCGCAATGGTACAGCGACAATCTCGGGGTGACGCTGACGCCGCGCGATTACAATGGGCAGCCCTGGCGACAGGCGGCCGGAGTGACGGTGTTCCAGCCGTTTCCCGCGGACTCGAAAATGTTCGGGAGGCCGGATCGGATGTTCATGCTCAATTTCCGCGTCAGGGATTTGACCGCCATGGTGGCGCAGCTTCGCCGCGCGGGCATTACGGTGACCGTTGATCCGGAGACATATCCAAATGGATGGTTTGCAAGTCTGAATGATCCGGAAGGCAATCCTATTCAGCTTTGGCAGCCACAGAAGTAGATAAGCGGTCAGGAGGACAGGTAAGGCCAGGGCTCTGCCCTGGACCCGCTGGGGCCTG
Organism: Rhodospirillales bacterium; assembly: GCA_015654825.1. Classification (GTDB taxonomy): domain Bacteria; phylum Pseudomonadota; class Alphaproteobacteria; order Acetobacterales; family Acetobacteraceae; genus CAJCIS01. Next base: position 1,596 of record JAATGE010000097.1, on the reverse strand, counting down.
AGGCCCCAGACCCCCGTTTGTTGGGGGGATCGGCGAGGGTTGAAATTCGTGCTACTGGCTTCGCCGGGGATTATGAAGAGCCGCGCAGCCGAAAGCGGTTAGCGTTTAATTCCTGCTTTACCGCCGCGAGTATCTCCGGGATGTTCCGCTTGCTGATGCCGCTTTGCTCGCCTTTGATGAGGGCGGCGATGAGCGCTTCCTGTTCGTCGGATTGCATCTGGTCGCGCCGGATGAGGTCGCGCACATAGTCGCTCACACTGGCATACCGACCAGTGTCGACGCGCTGCTGGACCCAGTCGCGCATGGGGTCGGGGACCGAGATATTCATGGAAGCCATCGGCGAGTTTCCGCTGTGGTGGCAAATAATGCCATAAACTGCCATTGCTGTCACGGCAGGACCGGCCAGACCGGGCGCCCGCGGAAATCCCTGCAGGCCTTGGATTTGGTGAATTGGCTCGCTGCTGACGCCAATCTCGGAACCGATTAATCGGGTCTGGGGCCTACGGCCCCAGCTTGGTCCTACGGGCAGAGCCCCTGGCCTGCTTTGCTGAGCGTCCGTTCGCCGGCGACGATGAGGCTTGAATGGCATTTTTGAAAGAGCTAAAATAGCCACATGAGAAAAGCCGGCATCACCGAGGCCAAGAACGGGCTGAGTGCGTTGATCGACAGCCTTAAAGGCGGGTCGCCGGTGCTTATCGTCGATCGGGGGCGCCCCGTTGCGCGGCTGGAACCGGTCAGCGGAGACCACGAAGGCGGGCAGGACGGAAGGTTGGCGCGGCTCGTTCGTGACGGGCTGGTGCGGCCGCGCCGGAGCCGGGCGCCGCGGGCGCTGTTCAGCAGTGAGCCGCCGCAGGCCGTGGCGGGCGCATCGGCGGTTGACGCCCTCATTGAGGAACGCCGGGAGGGGCGGTGATATTTTGGGATGCTTCGGCGATCGCGCCGCTGCTGGTTGCCGAATCCACGACGCGGCAAATGCAGGCGCTGGCTGGGCGGGATTCCGACATGCTGGTGTGGTGGGGATCGGAGGTGGAATGCATTTCCGCGTTGGCGCGCCTGGAACGCGCGGCAGCGCTCGACGGGCGCGGAATGGTGCTCGCGTACGAGCGGCTGAAACAGCTTGCCGATGGCTGGCACGAGATCGAACCCAGCGAAATCGTTCGAGAAAGCGCCGTGCGATTTCTGCGCGTTCATCCGCTGCGAGCGGCTGATGCGTTGCAGCTGGCGGCAGCGTTCACAGCCTCGGAGCGGCGTCCCGCATCGCTGCGCGTTGTGACACTCGACGAGCGCCTCGCTGATGCGGCGCGGAAGGAAGGCTTCGCGCTGGTCGACACGGACGACGGCGTGCCGCCGCCTGCATGAGCGCTGCGCGGCGGCGGCGGTCTCCCAACCCAATCGGTAGAGTCGCGAAAGCACAAAATTGGGGTCTGGGGCCTACGGCCCATACGCGCGAAGATGAGGATTATAGAACGAAATCAACGGGTTGGGTTTTATTGGCTTCGCCGACCAGGGGGCTCTGCCCCCTGGACCCCCGACGGCGTGCCGCCGCCTGCGTTAGCGCTGCGCGGCGGGAGTGTTCTGTACTAATCTCGCAGACCT
>JAATGE010000602.1 GCA_015654825.1 Rhodospirillales bacterium | reverse complement strand
GGCCCCAGCGGGGTCCAGGGGCAGAGCCCCTGGCCTTTTTCACTTACCTCAGCGCTCATGGAGCAAAGCCCCTGCCTTTCCCCTAACTGGAACGTCCGCCTTGTCCCCCTGCCCTGGCCTACGCATCACCGGCCTAGGACTCACCTACGCGGCGCAGACGGTGTTCCGGGATCTTAGCGTGCACCTGCAAGGCGGCCGTTTTTCCGCGCTGCTAGGGCCGAGCGGCGTCGGCAAGACCAGCTTGCTGCGGGTGCTTGCGGGGCTCGATCCGCCGGAGGCCGGGTCGGTTGAGGCGGATGATGGCGGCAGCCTCGCCCACCGGGTTGCCTATATGGGCCAGCGGGACCTGCTGCTGCCGTGGCTTTCGGTAATTGGTAACGTCACCCTGGGGGCCCGGCTGCGCGGCGATCCGCCCGATATGGCGCGCGCCAGGTCGCTGCTCGCCGAAGTCGGGTTGGCCGATCGCGCCGCGGACCTGCCGCAAACGCTTTCGGGCGGCATGCGCCAGCGCGCGGCGCTCGCCCGCACGCTGTATGAGGACCGGCCGGTTGTGCTGATGGACGAGCCGTTTTCCGCGCTCGATACGCTGACCCGCGCGCAGATGCAGGCGCTGGCCGCGCGGCTATTGTTCGGCCGCACCGTGCTGCTGGTGACGCACGACCCGGCCGAGGCCTGCCGGCTGGCGCACGTGCTGCTGGTGCTGTCCGGAAGCCCCGCCATGCTGGCGCCGCCCATTCCGGTGCCCGGAGTGCCGCCGCGCGCCGTGGACGATGCCGCGGTGCTGGCCACGGAAGGAAGGTTGCTGCGGACCCTGCTGAACGGTGCGCCGGCGATACAGGGCGCTGCGACGTGACCGTGCTGCGGCCGCTGATCACTTGCATCGGGCTCATTCTATTGTGGTGGCTGGTGCAGGCGGGCCTCGATTTGCCGCCCTATTTGCTGCCGGCGCCGCCCCGGGTTGCGGTGGCGCTTTGGGATAATCGCGGCCTGCTCGCGGGTGCCACACTGACGACGTTGACCGAGACGCTGCTCGGGCTGCTGATCGGCACTGTGCTTGGCGCCGTGGCGGCGCTGGTGATGGCGTTTTCGACCGTGCTGCGGCGCTGGCTGTTGCCGGTGTTGCTGCTGAGCCAGGCAGTGCCGGTGTTTGCGCTGGCGCCGTTGCTGGTGCTGTGGCTCGGGTTCGGGATCGCCAGCAAGGTCGCCGTGGCGGTGCTGGTGATTTTCTTTCCGGTGATGTCCGCGACGTTCGACGGGCTGCGCCAGGTGCCGACGGATTGGCTGGACCTGGCGCATACGATGAACGCGACGCGCGGGCGCGTGCTGCTGCATGTCCGGCTGCCGGCGGCACTGCCTTCCGCCGCATCCGGCCTGCGGGTAGCGGCGGCGCTGGCGCCTGTCGGCGCGGTGATCGGCGAATGGGTGGGCGCTTCCTCCGGGCTTGGCTACGTGATGATGAATGCGAACGCCCGGGTGCGCACGGACCTGATGTTCGCGGCGCTGCTGGTGCTGAGCGCCATGACGGTGGGGGTTTGGTGGGTGGTGGACGCGGCGTTGCGGCGGTGGCTGGTGTGGGCGCCGAAATAGGAGCGGCTGCTCCGGTTCACGGGCTTGGCCTGGAACCGGCGGCGCGGGACTGGCCGGCGCTGAGTGCTGCCGAGCTGGCACCGATCCTGGCGCTGTATGACGGTCTTGGGCCGGTCAAGGCGATCGCGTGGCATAGCCCGCGGCCATTCGCCGCGAGCGGGCTGGTCACGTGCGCGCGGGAAACAGTTTTCGTGAAACGCCACCACAGCGCGGTGCGGGACGCGGGCGATATCGGCGAGGAGCACGCACTGCTGGCGCATTTGCGCCGGGCGGGCGCCGCGGTGCCGGACGTGCGGGCGGCGCGCGGCGAGCAAACCGCGATCGCCGCCGGCGCGTTTGTCTACGAAGTGCATGCCGTGGCGCCGGGGGCGGATTTGTATCGCGACGCGGTCAGTTGGTCGCCGTTCACCGATTTGGCGCATGCACGCGCCGCCGGCCGCGCGCTCGGCGGGCTGCACGAAGCGGCGGGCGGCTACATGGCGCCGCCGCGCGGCACCGGGCTGCTGGTGGGCGATTTCCGGATTCTCGGTGGGGTGCATCCGATGGCCGCGC
>JAATGE010000624.1 GCA_015654825.1 Rhodospirillales bacterium | reverse complement strand
TGGCGAAAATGCTCGGCCTCGTCGGGCCCGGCGGCCCAGCCCTGGAAAAACTCGCCGCCGAAGGCGCGCCCACGCTGCCTTTGCCCCGCCCCCTGCTCGGCCGCGACGGCTGCGAGTTCTCCTTCAGCCGCCTGAAAACCGCCGTGGGCCATCTGCTGGCACCACACGCCGGCGCCCTGCCGCGCGCCTTCGCCGCCGACGTCGCCGCCAGCTTTCAGCAGGCCGTCGCGGACGTGATGGCCGACCGCGCCCGCCACGCGCTCGCCATGATGCCGGGCGCGCGCCTGCTGGTGGTAGCCGGCGGCGTCGCCGCCAACGCCGCGATCCGCGCTGCCCTGGCCGAAGTCGCCGCCCTGCACGGCCTGCCGGTCGCCGCGCCGCCGCTCCGCCTGTGCGGCGACAACGCGGTCATGGTCGCCTGGGCCGCGATCGAGCGCCTGCGCCTCGGCGTGTTCGACGGGCTGGACACCGCGCCCCGCCCGCGCTGGGCGCTGGACGAATTGCGCGGCGCGCCGTGAACTACCGCCACGCCTACCACGCCGGCAATTGGGCCGACTGCATGAAGCACGCCCTGCTGGTGTGGCTGCTGCGCGCCCTCGCGCTCAAACAAAAACCCTTTTTCGTCCTCGATACCCACGCCGGGCTCGGCCACTACGACCTCGATGCCGAGCAGGCCCGCCGCACCGGCGAGGCCGACGCCGGCATCCGGCGCCTGCTCGACGCGCCGTCCACGGTGCTCGCCGACTATCTCGGCCTGGTCCGCGAACTCGGCCTCTATCCTGGGTCACCCGCCATCATCCGCGCCCTGCTGCGCCCCGGCGACCGCCTGGTCTGCTGCGAACTGCACCCGGAGGACCACGCCGTGCTGCGCCGCCATTTCGGCCGCGACCCACAGGCGCACGTGCATCTGCGCGACGGTTTTGCCGCGCTCGGCGCCCTGCTGCCGCCGCCGGAGCGCCGCGGCCTGGTCCTGATCGACCCGCCCTACGAAGCCCCCGACGAATACCTGCGCGTGGCCGCCGGCCTCGCCACCGCGAATGCGCGGTTTCCGGGCGGCGTGCTGGCGGCCTGGTATCCGATCAAGCACCGCGCCCCGGTGCGCGCCTTCCACGCCACGATCCGCGACACCGCGCTGCGCGACGTCGTCGCCGCCGAGTTTCTGCTCCGCTCGCCGCTCGACGCCGCCCGCCTGAACGGCTGCGGCCTGCTGGTCGTCAACCCGCCCTGGGGTTTTGAAACTGCGGTGCTGCCGATCCTGGACGCATTGTTGCAACGGCTCGCCACCGGCGAACCCGGTGCCGGCGTCGGCGTGGAGCGCCTGGCCGATGAGTAGCATTACCGTCATCGGCGCCGGCGCCTGGGGCACCGCACTCGCCGTGCACGCCGCCGGGCTTGGTCACGACGTGGCCCTGTGGGCCCGCCACCCGGAACGGATCGGCCGTGAAAGCCCAAGATTGCCCGGTGTTACGCTGCCCGCCGCGGTGCGCGCGGTCAGTGTGCCGCCGCATGCCGCGTGCGTGCTGGTCGCGGTGCCGACACAGAATTTGCGCGCCGTGCTGGCCGCGCTGCGCCCCAGCGGCCCGCTGCTGCTCTGCTGCAAGGGTTTTGAGGCCGGCACCGGCCTGTTGCCGCTGGAGGTCGCGGCGCAGGTGCTGCCCGGAGTATTGGCGTGTGTGCTGACCGGGCCCAATTTTGCTCGCGAAATCGCCGCGGGCCTGCCCGCCGCCGCGGTGGTTGCCGGCGCCGAAGCGTCGCTGCGTGCCACGCTGCTGGGGCTGCTGGCCGGACCCACGTTTCGCCTCTACGGCAACGAGGACGCGGTAGGCGCGCAGCTCGGCGGTGCGGCGAAAAACGTCATTGCCATTGCCGCCGGCGCGGTCACCGGCGCCGGCCTGGGCGAAAACGCACGCGCCGCGTTGATTACCCGCGGCCTGGCCGAAATGGCCCGCCTGGCGCTAGCGCTAGGCGGCCGCGCGGAGACGGTCTCCGGCCTGTCCGGCCTAGGCGATTTGGTGCTGTCCTGCGCCAGCCCCACCAGCCGCAACTTTGGCCTAGGGCTAGCCCTGGGCCAGGGCGCCAGGCTGGAGGATTTGTTGCGGCCTGACGGGCCGGTCGTCGAGGGCGTCGCCACCGCGCCGGCGATCCTGGCCCGCGCCGGCGACGTAGATCTGCCGGTCATTTCAGCAGTCGCCGATTTGTTGGCGGGGCGGCTGAAATTGCCGGAGGCAATCGGGCGATTGCTGTCGCGGCCATTAAAAGATGAGTAAGGCCAGGGGCTCTGCCCCTGGACCCTGCTGGGGACAAGTCCCCAGACCCCATTTTATTGGTACGGAGTCGATGTCAAATTCGGTGCGAAAAATTAATGGGGGTCTGGGGCCTCAGGCCCCAGCGGGGTCCAGGGGCAGAGCCCCTGGCCTTTCTATGCTTAAAGGAGCCTTCACCGTAGGCGCCTGGACCGCCGCCAGCCGCGTAGCCGGCTTCGCCCGCGACATCCTGATTGCCGCCCTGCTAGGCGCCGGCCCCGTCGCGGACGCCTTCTTCGTTGCCAACCGCCTTCCCAATCTGTTCCGCCGCCTGTTCGGCGAGGGTGCGTTCAACGCCGCGTTCGTTCCGGTATTTTCCGGCCTTCTCGCCACCGAAGGCGAGGACGTAGCGCGTGGCTTCGCCGAGGAAGCGGCCGCGGCGCTCGCCTTCTGGCTGCTGGTACTGACCCTGGTCGGCGAAATCTTCATGCCGCAATTGCTGCACGTGATTGCCGCCGGCTTCGCGCGCGACCCGGCGAAGTTCGCCCTGACCGTCACCTTGTCGCGCATCACCTTTCCCTATCTTCTGCTGATCTGCCTGGCGGCATTGCTGTCCGGCGTGCTGAACGCGCTCAATCGTTTCGTCGCCGCCGCCGCGGCGCCGCTGCTGTACAATGCGTTCTCGATCGCCGCGATGCTGGCGCTGGCGCATGTGCTGCCGACCGCCGGCCATGCGCTGGCCTGGGGCGTTTCCGCCTCCGGCGTCGCGCAATTGGCGCTGCTCTACTGGGCAGTCTGGCGCGGCGGCATGACGCTGCATCTGCCCCGCCCGCGCATGACGCCGCGCATGCGCCTGCTGCTGCGCCGCATGGCGCCCGGCCTGATCGGCGCCGGCATTACGCAACTCAATCTCGCCATGGACGTTTTCATCGGCAGCCTGCTGCCCGCCGGCTCGGTTTCGTTGCTGTACTATGCCGATCGCGTAAACCAGTTGCCGCTCGGCGTGCTCGGCACCGCCGTCGGCACCGCATTGCTGCCGCTGCTGAGCCGCCAGGTCAGCGCCGGCGAGGCCGACGCCGCCACCGATTCGCAAAACCGCGCCATCGAGTACGCGCTGGTACTGACTTTGCCCGCGGCGTTCGCGCTGGCGATCGTTGCTAACCCGATCATGCAGGTTCTGTTCGCCCGCGGCGCATTCACGCATCACGCCGCGTCGCTGAGCGCGCAATCGCTCGCGGCCTATTCCTCCGGCCTGCCGGCGTTCGTGCTGGTCAAAGTCCTGGCTCCGGGTTTTTTCGCCCGCGGCGACACCTCCACGCCGGTGCGCGTCGGCATGTTCGTTCTGCTGCTGAATTTCTGCCTCAACCTCGCTTTGATGGGTCCGCTGAAACATGTCGGCCCGCCGCTCGCGACGTCGATCGCCGCCTGGCTGAATGTGGGATTGCTATCCTTCATGCTGCGCCGCCGCGACTATATGCGCCCCGACCGCCTGCTATTCTCCCGCCTCGCGCGCATGCTCGCGGCAACGTTGCTGATGTCGGCTGCCTTGCTTGTGGCAAGGACCGCCCTGGTACCGGTACCGGGCCAGCACGTTTCGGTCATTTCGTTGAGCCTGCTGATCGCCGTGGGCCTCGCCGCTTACGGCGGCCTGGCCCAGGCGCTGGGCGTATTCGACGCCACCCGCTACGTGCGCCGCTTCACCGCACGACTGCGGCGGGCGTAATACCACAACTGCCGGAAATCTTGACTCCTGCGGCCGTCTCCAGGGCGCGGATAAGGGCAGGAAGGCCAGGGCTCTGCCCTGGCCTTCGACAGGTCAAAATTTAAGGCCGTTGGTATAACTCATCCGGGAACGCCTATGCCGCCAAGCCCAGGAAAACCATCATCGCGCGTTCCAGCCGCGCCAAATCCACGGTTGCGAGATTGCCGATCCGCGCACCCATACTGGCACGCGGCACGGTCGTTATCTTGTCCACCATCAGGCGGCTCGGCGCGCGAAGGCCATTGGTGTCGTTCGGCGCGACCTCAAGCCGGATGAGCGGCGCCACCGTTTCGTTCGAGGTGAACGGGCACACCGTGACGGAGTTCGTTGCGTCGAAATGATCATCCTGCACGATCACCGCCGGCCGCGGCTTGCCAGCATATCCCGCCGCCCCCGAAACGGTCCAGATTTCGCCGCGCTTCACCCCTCCGGCCACGCGGAAATCGCGTCGACAAACGGCTGATCCTCCGCCTCACCCGCCGAACCCGCCACCAGCGCCGATTGCCGCCTCGCCTCCGCGGCAAACTCCGGCGCGCGCACATCCGGCACCCAAATCTGGATCGGGCGCAGCCCAAGCGCGCGCAACTTCTGGCGATGCACCC
>JAATGE010000459.1 GCA_015654825.1 Rhodospirillales bacterium | reverse complement strand
GCCGCGGCATCGGGCTGGCGCGCCCAGATCAGGGTTTCTGCCAGATTGACATGAGCGGCGGGGATCAGCGGGTCGAGCTGCACGCCGCGCTGTGCCGCGGCCACCGCCTGTGTCAGATGACCCATTTCAGCTTCAAAACGGGCAGCGTTCTTTTCGGTGACCGCATCGCCCGGCGACAAGGCGCGGGCAGCCGCATATTCCGCCTCCGCATCCGTGAAGCGCCAGGCTTCCTCATCCGCGCCGGCGAGGGCGGCATGGGCGGCGGCGAGTCGGGGGGCAAGTTGCACGGCGCGTGCGGCTTCCGCGATGGCATCGGCGCGGTAGCGCCGGGTGGCGGCAATATCGCCGCCGAGGCCGCCATAACCTTCGACGAACCGGATTAACGTGATGGCGCGCTGCATGTGCGCGAGCGCGTAATCGGGATCGAGGGCCAAGGCCGCGTCGAATGAGGCGAGCGCGGCCCGCTGCCGCTCCGCGGTAAGCTGACGTCCTTGCGCCATGCCGTGCAAATAGGCGTCGAGCGCGGCAGGACTGTGAGTGCCGCCCATGGTGAGGCGCGCAAGATCGCCGCCGAGCAGCGCCACCTGCAGCGAGGCGGCCACCGATGTCGCGATTTCCGACTGTATATTCAGGATGTCGCCCGCATCACGGTCGAAGGTGCGGGACCATATCTGGTAGCCGGTGCGCGCGCTGACGAGTTGAGCGGTGATACGCAGCTGCTGGCCAACCCGACGCACGCTGCCTTCCAGCACCGCGGCGACATTCAGGCGACGCGCGATTTCGTCGATGGAGGCGGGTTTGCCCTTGAAGGCGAAACTGGAAAGGCGCGCTGCGACCTGAATGCTGTTCAGCCGCCCGAGGGCGCCGATCAGTTCTTCCGAAATGCCGTCGGAAAAATACTCCTGACCGGGATCGCCGGAGAGGTTGGTAAACGCCATGATCGCAACGGAGTTCGGGGGCGGCGCGAACCGGGCCGGGCGCCACAGCAGCGCGATCGCGGCGGCCAGCACGAGCGCAGGGACGACAAGCAGTGCACCGCGGCCGCGCCACCAGCCGCGCCACCAGCCGCGCCACCGGCCGGGAAGCTGCAAGGACGCGGAAGCGGGCGGGGTAGGAAACAGCTCGCGGGTGGAAAATCCCGCCAGTTCCGGTTCGAAGCTGACCGGCATGGCGAACTGGAAGCCGCGGCCGGGGACCGTGACGATAATGGCCTGCGCGGGTTCATGGAGCTGCATGGCCTTGCGCAGGCGGGAAATCGCTTTCTGGAGATTTCCCTCGCCGACAACTCGGCTTTGCCAGACCGCACGTTCGAGTTCGTCGCGTGCCACCAGGCGTTCGTGGTTTTGCACGAGGTAGAGCAGCAAATCGAACAGGCGGGCGGTTAGCGTTACACTATCGTTACAACACCGCAGAATGCGCCGGGTGGGATCCAGGTGGAAGGAGCCGAAGGAGTATACCCCTCGTTCGCGGATCGGGAGGTCCATATGAGCAGCCAGGCTGGTTGGAGCAGGGAACTACAGGCTATAGGGTATATGGGGAGGACAAAGTAGTCGATTACCGGGCGATTAATGCAGTGCGATTGCGGGTGGTCAGCGACCGTTGGCTAAGGCTCTATGAAGTGGCCGTTGCCTTGAGCGCCCGCTTCGGCGGTCATCGCGCCATCCCATCGCGGCAATGTAAGGCGACGCCCGACAATAGCCGCGTCGGCGTGCTGCGTCTGTAGGGCGGATAAGCCCTTGCGTCATCCGCCTCGCGGCGGCGAAAAGGCGGATGACGCAAGGGCTTATCCGCCTTACAGGCTGCACCCGACGCAAAAGCCGGAGGCGTTGCCGCACCGGATCGTGCTGGCCGGCACGAATGCGGGCGAGGTGCTGCTCGATCCGTTCTTGGGAAGTGGCACGTCGTCGGCGGTGGCGAAGCGGCTGCACCGGCATTTTATCGGTATCGAGCGGCATCCGGCCTACGTGGAGGCGGCTTGGGGGCGGGTTCGGCGAGTGAAGAAGCTGGCCGCGGGGGTGGTGGAGCCGACGCCGAGCCGGCGCGATGCGCCGCGGTGGCGTTCGGCAGTTTGGTGGAGCGGGGGGGTGGTGGCAGCGGGTACGGTGCTGGTGGACAAGCAGCGTCGGGTGGCCGCGGTTGTGGGGGCGGATGGGACGCTGGTGTGCGGGCCGCACCGGAGGTCGATCTACCAGGTGGGGGCGGCGGTGCGGAACGCGCCG
>JAATGE010000120.1 GCA_015654825.1 Rhodospirillales bacterium | reverse complement strand
GCAGCGCCCAGGGGTCTAGGCCGAGTGCCAGTGCGTCGCGGCCCGGGTCGGCCAGCAGGACGTGCGCCGTAAGCAGGCGCCTGACGGAGGCCATGCGCTGGTGGCGCCGCCGGATGACCCGGCGCTGGCCGCGTTTTTGGCGCCGGACTGCGCTTGTGGGAGTGCGCTCCTTGGCGGTTTCGGGCGCATCGAACATCCAGGTGCCGGCGGCGATGATTGCGCCGGCGTTGTCCTCGATATCCAGCACCGCCCAGCCGATGGATGCTATTCCGCCGTCGATACCAAAGACGCGCATGTTCGTTTGCCCCCAACTCAAAATCATCGTTGACAGTTTAGCGGCAGGATGCAACGGTCCGGTTGGGAAATCAGAAGGGAAACCACGGCAAAGTGGTTTCTAACCACTGTTGGATTACCCTCCGCGCGGGCGACTGCGCGGAGGGGATTCTTTGTGAGCGAGCCCGTAGCGCATTTCATTCGCGTGTCGCGGTGCGTCGGCGAATGGCGCCGCGCCGATCCGCCCTTCCGGTTCGCCGGTGCGGACGCTTGCCGCAAGCAAAACGTATCGTCCACACGGGTGCGGGTCGGCGTCCCGCGGAAGAGGAGTCCGAAGCCCCTGCCTTGTGCGGGCGCTTCGCACTTTACGGGCCTGTTCAGACAGAAGTGTTGGGCGGGTTGTTGCTTATATCGCACCGGATCGGTGCGGGTGGTTCGGGGGTGGGCGCGCGGGGTCGGCGGCTGGCTTTGGCAGACCCCCGCGCTGGGGGGCTGCGCCGCTTCTCATCCCCACAAGGGCGGGAGGAGTGGGGGGCACTCCCGCCGCGCAGCGCTAACGCAGGCGGCGGCTCGCCGTCGGGGGTCCAGGGGGCGGAGCCCCTGGCCTTTCTCCATCCACCCCAAACGCATTTTGCACAAAATCGCGAAAAAGTGACTGATCGTGTAACTATTGAGGCGTTACAAACGGGGCCGCAAGTTTCGGTGATAGATTTCGCGCCGCGGCGATAAGGTGGAAATGGGGTTCGGGCGGCGGTCGGCAGCGGTCGTGCCGGCTCGTGCTGCTTGAGGTGATGGATGGCGAAGACGGTTGGCAGTGGACGCGCATGGCTCGCCGGGGGCGCCCTGCTGGCGGTCGTGGTGGCCAAGCATTGGCTCGGAATGACGGTGGCGGCAGGGGTCGTGGCCGCCGGGTGCGGGCCGACCTGGTTCCACATGGACCTGGTCGATATCGGCGCCGTCGTCGCCGTGCTGGGCTATCTGACGCATGAATTGTGGCTGGAGCAGCGGGCGCGCTACGCCTCGGTGACGCGCGAGCTCAGCGAAATGGGCCGCATGCGCAAGGCCGGGCGCGAGCCGCTGACCGGCCTGGCCAATCAGCGCGTGTTCGACACGATTGCCGCGAACCGGCTGGCCAGCGGCGAGAACCTGGCGGTGATGCTGCTCGATCTGCACGATTTCGACGCGATCAACGATCAGCATGGCCACAGTTTCGGCGATGCGCTGCTGCACCAGGTCGGCGATCGGCTGCGCGGCGTGGTGTACGACGCCAAATCCGTGGCGCACCTGTTCAGCGACGAGTTCGGCATCCTGGCGCCGAGCCATCCGACGGCCGAAGACGTGCACGCGTTGGCGCTGCACCTGCTGCGGTCGCTCGATGCGCCGTTCGTGCATGCGGGCGTTTCGGTGCGGATTTCGGCCAACGTCGGCATCGCGCAGGCGCCGCAGGATGGCGCCGACATCGCAACGCTGATGCAGGCGGCGACGCACGCGCTGCGCGCGGCCAAGGAGGCCGGGCGCGGCGTGTGGCGGGTTTACGATCCGGCGATGCGCGATACCGCGGCGGTGCTGCGCAAGGCGCTGCCGGCGGCGATCGCGCGCGGCGAGATCGTGCCGTTCTATCAGCCGATCGTCGATCTCGACACGTCGATGGTGGCGGGGCTCGAGGTGCTGGCGCGCTGGAACCATCCGACCCGCGGGCTGCTGCTGCCGCGGCTGTTCATCGATCTGGCGGAGGCGGAAGGCCAGCTCAGCGAGCTGACCCTGAGCCTGCTGCGGCAGGTGGTGTTGGACGCGGCGGAATGGCCGGATACGCTGTTCTTCGCGTTCAATGTTTCGCCGAGCCAACTGCGCGACGTCGATACGTTTGTGCTGGCACAGCCGGAACAGCCGACCCTGCCGCCGCATCGGCTGGAAGTGGAACTGACCGAGCAGGAATTGATCCGCGACCTGGATGCCACGCGTGAGGTGGTGCGCGTGCTGCGCGGCCGCGGCACGCGCGTGGTGCTGGATGATTTCGGTGCCGGACACGGCAATTTCCATCACCTGCGCAGCATTCCGTTCGATCGGCTGAAGATCGACAAGGAATTCGTGCTCGACATGGTGACGGATCCGCGTGCCGAAGTGTGCGTGCAGTCCATTGCCGAAGCGGCGCAACGGCTCGGGATCGATGTGACCGCGGAAGGGGTCAGCACACCCGAAATCGCGGCGCGGGTGCGCGCCCTGGGTTGCCGCTTCGTGCAGGGCAGCCTGTTCTCCATGCCGGTACCGGCCGACGAAGTCGCGGCGCTGCTCGTGAGGCTAGGCACCGTGCCGCTGGCAGCGGAACGAAGGCTGGTGCCGGTCGAGGACTAGATGGAACAAAAGTTTTTGCTTCTTTTTTCAAAAAGAAGTCTTGTTCTTTTTTGAAAAAAAGAACCAAAAAACTTTTGTTAATTTGGCTGCGCGATGCGTCCGCCGGGCATCGGGTGTGGGACGCCGGTGGTGCCTGGGTAGCTGAGGGGCAAGCCACGCAGGACTCTGGCGGCCAGGTGGGCGAAACATTGCGCTTCCAGCGCGTCGCCGTTCCAGCCTTGGGATTCTACCGGGGTGGCGTTGCCTAGCGCGGCCATCAGGGTCGGGTTGCGGCGGCCGCCGCCGGTGACCAGCAGGCTCCTGGGCGTTGCGGGGAGCGGCGTCGCAAGGATGGCGCGGGCCGTGAAGGCTACCAGCGTCGCGGCGCCATCGGGCAGGGGCAGGGCTTCGATCAGTTCGAGGGCGTGCGCGAAATCCTGGCGATCCAGGGATTTCGGGGCGGTATTTGCAAAATAGGGGTGGGATAGCAGGATTTGCAGCGTGGGCTCGTGCGGCTTGCCGCTGGCGGCCAGGCGGCCGTCGCGGTCCATCGGCTCGCCCAGGTGGCGCGCACAGAAATCGTCCAGCAGGGCGTTGCCGGGGCCGGTGTCGCAGGCCAGCAGCGTGCCGTCTTCCTGCACGAACGTGATGTTGGCGACGCCGCCGATGTTGAGGATCGCTACGGGCTTTTCCAGGTCGGCAGCCAGCGCCGCGTGGTAGGCGGGCGCGAAGGGTGCGCCCTGGCCGCCGGCGGCGACGTCGGCCGAACGGAAATCGTGCGCAACCGGCGTGTTCGTTTCGCGCGCCAGCAGCTGCGCATCACCGATCTGCCAGGTGCGTTTCTGCTCCGGGCGGTGCAGGATGGTCTGGCCGTGGAACCCCAGCAGGTCGGCCGGCTCGCCGAGCAGGCGGATCGCTTCGGCGTGATGCAGGGTCAGCGATCTTTCGGTTTCCAGCAGGAACGGATCGTCCGGGGCGAGATCGGCCGCGCGGTCCAGCAGGGTGCGCAGCGCGGCGCGCAGGGCGGGGGGAAACGGGTGGGTGAGGGCGGCACCGGTCGCGAAAATGGTTTCGCCGTCGGTTTCCAGCAGCGCGGCGTCCACGCCGTCGAGCGAGGTGCCGCTCATGAGGCCGATGATGCGCACGGCGGTCAGTGCGACGCGGCGTGGCGCTGGGTGCCGCGCGAAAACACGCGGTCGGACGGCTCGATGGCGGCGATCGGGATTTCGGGCAGATTTTTGAGTTCAGCGTAAAGCGGCGCAAAATCGGTTTGCACGGTTTCGTCGAGCAGCGATTGCAGCGAGTCGACAACAAAATAGTTCTGCTGGAAATCGTCGATGCGGTAGGGCGTGCGCAGCACGCGTCGCAGATCAAAACCGAGGCGGTTGGGGGAGGGGTCCTCGAGCGCGAAAATCGTTTCCGTGCGCGAGGAGACGATGCCGGCGCCGTAGATGCGCAGGCCTTCCGCCGTGTTCAGCAGGCCGAACTCGACGGTGTACCAATAGAGCCGCGCCAGATTTCCCAGATGGCCGAATTTTTCGGCGCGTTGGCCGCCGCGTCCGTAGGCCTGCATGTAGTCGGCGTAAATCGGATTGGTCAGCATCGGCACGTGGCCGAATCCATCGTGGAACACGGCGGGTTCTTCGAGGTAGGCG
>JAATGE010000401.1 GCA_015654825.1 Rhodospirillales bacterium | reverse complement strand
GCTGCGTGGGCGCGAGGGGTTGGGCATGGGCGATGCGAAGCTGCTGGCCGCCGGCGGCGCGTGGCTGGGGCCCACGGCGCTGCCGGCGGTGCTGCTGCTAGGCGCGTGCTCGGCGCTGGCGTTTGCGCTGCTGCTGCGGCTACGCGGCACGCGCGTGACCGGCGCGCTGAAATTGCCGTTCGGACCATTCCTGGCCAGCGCCATCTGGCTGGTATGGCTACTGCGCTAAGGGTTTCGCACAAGGACAAGTAACAAAAGTTTTTGCTTCTTTTTTCAAAAAGAAGTTCTTTTTTGAAACTTTTATTAATTTGGCCCCTTGTCGCCGCCCTGGCCTTTTTGGCGGCGTCTGCGCTAGAGGGCCAGCATGAGCGAGACTGAGGCACCTGGGCTGGGAATACTGATCGCGCCGCACCGGACGCTGAAAGCCAGGGCGCGGGCCGTGACGCCCGACGACATGGACCGGGTAAGGGCGCTGGCGCCGCGCATGTTCGCCACGATGTACAAGGCGCCGGGCATCGGCCTGGCGGCGCCGCAAGTGGATGTCGGGCTGCGGTTCGCGGTGGTCGACCTGATGCCGGAGGACAAGCCGCGGCCGTTTACGTTGATCAAGCCGGAAATCCTGGCGGTGAGCGAGGAATGGGCGACGCGCGAGGAAGGCTGCCTGTCGTTGCCGGGGCAGTACGCGGAGGTCAGCCGGCCGGCGCAAGTGCGGGTGGGGTATCACGACCTGGACGGCAAGCGGCACGAGATGGATGCCGAGGGGCTGCTGGCGGCGTGCCTGCAGCATGAGATCGATCATTTGAACGGCGTGCTGTTCGTCGATCATCTTTCCGTGCTGAAGCGCAACATGATCCTGCGCCGGCGGGCCAAGGAGCAGAAGCAGAAGGCTTCCGAGTGAAGCTGGCGTTTTTCGGCAGCCCGGCGTTCTCGGTGGCGGCGCTGGTGGCGCTGCATGAGGCGGGGCACGAGATCGCGTGCGTTTACAGCCAGCCGCCGCGGCCGGCCGGGCGGGGGCATGCGGTGACGCCGTGCCCGGTGCATGCGGCGGCGCTCGCGCTCGGTTTGCCGGTGCGCACGCCGGCGCGGGTGCGGCGGGACGTGGCGGAACATGAAGCGTTCGCGGCATTGGGGCTGGATGCGGCGGTGGTGGCGGCGTACGGGCTGATCCTGCCGCGGCCGATGCTGGAGGCGCCGCGGCTGGGCTGCCTGAATATCCATGCCAGCCTGCTGCCGCGATGGCGCGGGGCGGCGCCGATCCAGGCGGCGATCCTGGCGGGCGACGGCGAGACCGGCATTACGATCATGCGCATGGACGAGGGGCTCGATACCGGGCCGATGCTGCTGCGCGAGGCGGTGGCGATCAGCGAAACGACGACGATGCCGGAATTACACGATGCGCTGGCGGCGCTCGGGGCGCGGATGATCGTGCGGGCGCTGGCGGAGATGCCGCCCGCGGTGCCGCAGCCGGAGCAGGGGGCGACCTACGCGCCGAAGCTGACGCGCGACGACGGGCGGATCGAGTGGACGCGGGACGCGGTTTCGCTGGGGCGGCAGGTGCGGGCGCTGAACCCGTGGCCGGGCACTTTTACGCATATGGCGGGCGAGACGCTGAAGGTGCTGCAAGCGGTGCCGGCGGCGGGTAGCGGGGCGCCGGGGCGGGTGCTCGATGCGGGGTTTTCCGTGGCTTGCGGAACGGGGGCGCTGCGGCTGGTGCGGGTGCAGCGGCCCGGGCGGCCGGCGATGGCGGGCAAGGATTGCCTGCGCGGCATACCGGACGGCCTGAACCTGACGCTCGCATGACCCGATGGGCGCTGTTGCTGGAATATGACGGCGCCGGGTTCGTCGGCTGGCAGCGCCAGGCGAACGGGCTTTCGTTGCAGCAGGTGCTGGAGGAGGCGGCGGCGCACCTGGCGGGGGGGCCGGTTTCGAGCATCGTCGCCGGGCGTACCGATGCGGGGGTGCATGCGCTGGGGCAGGTGGCGCATTTCGACCTGGAGCGCGGGATTTCGGCGGAGCGGCTGGTGCAGGCGCTGAATTTCCACATGCGGCCGCATCGTGTGTGCGTGCTGCGCGCGGCTTCGGTGGCGGACGATTGGAGCGCGCGGTTTTCCGCGGTGGGGCGGGCGTATCGCTATGTGATCCTGAACCGGCCGGCGCGGCCGGCGCTGGCCGCGGGGCGGGTTTGGCACATTCCGCACAAGTTGGACGTGGCGGCGATGGCGGAGGGGGCGCGGCTGTTGCTGGGGCGGCACGATTTCTCCAGCTTCCGCGCGGCGAGCTGCCAGGCGGCCTCGCCGATCCGCACGCTGGACGGGCTGGAGGTGTTTCGCGATGGCTATTGCGTGGTGGTGGGGGCCGGGGCGCGCAGTTTCCTGCATCACCAGGTGCGCAACATGGTGGGTTCGTTGAAGCTGGTGGGGGAGGGCGCGTGGCAGCCGGAGCGGATGGGGTCGGCGCTGGCGGCGGCGGACCGGCGGGCGGCGGGGCCGACGGCGCCGCCGGAGGGGCTGTTCCTGGTTTCGGTCCGCTATCCGGATGATTGGATGCGGAACGATCTGGTGGCCGGTACGGGTGAGTTTACCGACTATGTGACGAGAGGGAGCTGAGGTGGCGCATTTTCTGTTCGGCGCGGCCGTGGCACCGCCGCCGGTCGATGATCGGGGGCTGATCGACCGCATTGTCGGTGCGTATCGGCGCGCGGTCGGAACGCCGCTGGGCAGCGCGGATTCGATGTGGCTGCGCGGGCCGCTGCTGGAAACGCGGCAGGATGTGCATGAGGCTTTGATCGGCGGCGATGCGAGCCGTGTTCGCGATC
Organism: Rhodospirillales bacterium; assembly: GCA_015654825.1. Classification (GTDB taxonomy): domain Bacteria; phylum Pseudomonadota; class Alphaproteobacteria; order Acetobacterales; family Acetobacteraceae; genus CAJCIS01. The sequence goes on along the minus strand of JAATGE010000401.1, from coordinate 2,643 downwards.
TGCTGCGCGATCCGGGATCAACCGATCTGCTGCGCGGCTTCGAGGATCTGACGCGATCGTTCAGGACGGAACGGGAGCCGACGCTCGATGCGCGGGCGTTCGCGTTTGGGCAATACCTCAATCTGTTGCGGCTGTGCGAGGCGGTGGGCGTGCGGCGCATTCGCCATCACGATCAGCCGGAGCCGCCGCAACCCGAGGCCGAGGAATTGTTGCGGCGCCTGGATGCGCGGTTCGGGTTTACGGTGGATTTCCCCAATCCGTTTCCGGATGAGCTGGGGCTGGCGACTTCGCGCGGTATTTCGAGCTATCGGGCGCCGGCGGCGATTTACCAGGCCTGGCGGATCTGGCAGCTGGTGGGCGATCGGCCGTCGCCGCGGGTGCTGGAAATCGGCGGCGGGTTGGGGCGCACGGCTTACTATGCGCGGAAGTTTGGAATTACCGACTACACGATCGTCGATTTGCCGATGTCGCTGGTGGCGCAGGCGAATTTCCTGGGGCGCGTGATCGGGGCGCGGCACGTTCGGCTGTACGGGGAGGAGGAGGGTTCGGCGGATGACGTCAAGCTGCTGCCGCCGGCGGCGTTCCTAGCGGGTGGGGGGCGGTACGACCTGGTGCTGAATGTGGATTCGCTGACTGAAATGGCGCGCGATACGGCGCAGGCTTATTGCAATGCAATTCATGATCGGGCGGGGATTTTCCTGTCGATCAACCATGAAGGGTTGCCGTTTACCGTTGCGGATCTTGTGCCTTCGGGGTTCTTTCAGCGCTCGCCTTCTTGGATGCGGCCGGGATATGTGGAGGAACTCGGGGGTGCCGTTCGGCGCTCCGCGCTGGTGCCGCGCTGGCGCCGTCGGGCGGATAGAGTGTTACGGATGTTGAGAGCAGGACAGTGGATTCGGTGAGAAATTAACAAAAGTTTTTGGTTCTTTTTTTCAAAAAAGAACAAGAGAAAAAGCACTTCTTTTTGAAAGAAGAAGCAAAAACTTTTGTTAATTGTCGTTCGCCCTAACGGCGGCAGGAACGACATCGCCAGCAGCAGGCACGTCGCCCCGGCTGCCAGCCCTGGCGGCCACGGGAAAGCCGACGGGTATCTTTTCCATAATCCGACTTGGCACGTCGTTCCGTAATGAGGATCGCTGATCAATCGCCGACTTGGATGGCGCCAGCGCCGATGCCTTCGAGGGCGGCGAGGCGTTGTTCAAGGCGGGCGAGGTCGTCCGCGGGTAGGCGGCCGCGGCAGCCTTCGACGATGCGCGTGCCGCGTTCCACGATGCGCCGGCGGAGCGCCTCGTGCTCGACCGTTACGGCGACGTCTTGCAGCAGACGTAGCAGACGCAGACTGACGGCGGCGTCCGTGGTGGCGTAGGCGCGGATCTGCTCGATCGCGGTGTTCAGCAATCCATCCAGATCTATCCAGGGAATTATGACACGCACTACGTGCGGCGGGCTGCTCAGCACCGCGTCCGGCGGGAGGCGGCCGACCCAGCGGATCAGGATGCGCGCGAGCTGGTCGATGCAGCTTATCGCGGTGCTGGGGTCGTTCACCGCCGGCGAAATGGCGCGTAGCGCGATGTCGACGATCTGGATGACGCCGAATTCGACGTCCTGCTGCAACGTGCGCATCGGACCGAGATCGAATGCCCCGGTCAGCGCCACGGCGTGATCACGGTCCATGCGGCTGCGCCGCGAGACCATGAACAATGGTACGCCCGCGGGCACGAAATGCCCGACCGGGCGGGTGACGCGCACGCGCATGTGGTGCAGGCGCGCGAAATCGAGCAGGCGCCGCGTGTCGATGAAGCGGATGTAGCCGGAGATTTCATTCAGGACGGGGAATTCCTGCTCGTGCGGTGGCGCCGCCGCCGGCGTCGGCTGGTAGTGGCCGGCGCGCGGATACGGCATCAATTCGTCGATCACTGCTTCCGTTTCGCGGGCGATGCGGTCGACGATGTGGTTGACACTGATCGCGTGCGAAATGTGGTGGATGAAGAACAGCAGCCAGCCGACGCAGACCAGGGCCAGCAGCATGGCGCCGGAGACGGTCGCCACCGGCGCGAACGGATGCGGCAACGAGCGCGCGGCGGGCAGCGCCGCGACGCAGTAGGAGAACGTGCCGAGGAATATGCCGAGCGTCCATTGCGTGCCGCGGTCGCGCACGAAACTGATCAGGATGCGCGGCGAGAACTGCATCGAGGCGAGCGTCAGCGTCATCAGCAGGATGGCGAAGACGATCGACACCACCGTCATGATCGAGGTGGCGATGACCGTCAGGATGACCTGGGCGACCTGCGGGTCCTGGCGCGAGGGAAACAGGATGGTGGGCACCCATGCGGCGGCGAGGGGCGTTGCCTCCTCGGCCGAGGAGAGCAGGGCGCCGCAAAGGCCGAGCACGACGGCGATGACCATCGGGCGAACAAGGAAGCCGCCGCGCAGGGCGTACGCGGCCGAGCGCAGGCGCAGGGGGAGTCGTTTCAGCATCGGGGGGCCTCTTGGGCGCCCTCAGTAGGGGGTAATGGCGCGGGAGAAAACCGATTTCGGAGGGCCGGGCGCTCTGCCGCCCTGGGCGCTAAGTTAAAGTCAGTAAGGCCAGGGCTCTGCCCTGGACCCGCTGGGGCCTGAGGCCCCAGACCCCCGATAGCGCTG
>JAATGE010000569.1 GCA_015654825.1 Rhodospirillales bacterium | reverse complement strand
TTATAGGTGCGTTGCGGCAGCCCGATATTGTCCAGCACCAGGCCAAGGTCGCGCGGCGGAATCTGGCTGCGGATATTGTCCTCGATGGCGGCGAAGATCTGCTCGGTACGCTCGATGCGCGTGCGTGCCGGCGCGCGCACGTGAAGCTGGATCAGGCCCGCATCGACGGTCGGAAAGAAATCCGTGCCGACGAACAGGCTCAGTACTGCGGCACATGCGACAACACCGCCGGCGACCGCGGGGGTCAGCACGCGGCGCCGCAGAATGCCGGCCAGCAGCCAGCCGTAAAAGGTGCGAAACTGGTCGAACCGCTTATTGAACCCCGCATGGAACCGCCCAAGCCAGCTGCGCGTCGCGGCAGCCTCGTCCCCGTGCGCTTCGTATTCGCGCCGCAGCAGCAACCGAATGACGATCGGTGTCAGCGTGCGCGAAATGCCGTACGAGGCGAGCATGGCGAACACCACGGCCATGGCCAGCGGCGTGAACAGGTAGCGCGCGGCGCCCTGCAGGAAGAACACGCTGACGAACACGACGCTGATCGCCAATGTGGAGATCAATGTCGGCACCGCGATGCCGGCCGACCCTTCCAGCACCGCTTCGTCGAAATCGCCACCTTCCTCGAGCAGGCGATGGGTGTTTTCAATCGTGACGGTCGAATCGTCGACCAGGATGCCGACCGCGAGCGCCAGGCCGCCCAGCGTCATTGTGTTGATCGTCTGGCCCAGCGCCGACAGCACCGCGATCGATGTCAGGATCGACAGCGGGATGGAAATCATCACGATCAGCGTGGAGCGCCAGGAACCCAGGAAGATCAGGATCATCAGCGCGGTCAGGCCCGCGGCGATCACGCCTTCGCGCAGCACCGAGTCGATCGCGTTCTGCACGAACACCGACTGGTCGAACAGCAATTCGATCTTCATGCCCGGTGGTGCCGCCTTCTGGATCGCCGGCAGCGCCGCCTTCACCCGCCGCACCACATCCAGCGTGGACGCGTCGCCGTTCTTGATGATGGTCAGCAGCACGGAACGCCGGCCGTCGCTATGCACCACGTTCTGCTGCACCGCCCAGCCGTCGCGCACATGCGCCACATCATGCACATAGACGGTGGTGTTGCCGACCTGCCTGATCGGCAGGTCGTTAAGTGCCTTGATCGATTGCGCCGTCGCATTGACATGCACGATGAACTGCTTGTCGCCCATCTTGGCGTCGCCGGATGGCAAGGTGAGGCTCTGCGCATTCACCGCATTAACCACGTCGGCCGGTGTCAGCCCCTGGGCACGTAACGCGTCCGGATCGAGATCGACCATGATCTGGCGGTATTTGCCGCCGTACGGCGTCGGCAGGGTAATGCCCTGAATCGGCGCCAGTTGCTGGCGCACCTGGTAAATGCCGTAGTCGTAAAGCTGCTGCTCGTTCAGCTTGTCCGAACTGAGGCTGAGCTGCACCACGGGCACCGACGACGCATTGTATTGCACGATGACCGGCGGCTGAATACCGGTCGGCATCAGGGCGCGAATGAAGTTGGAGGCGGAGACGATCTGCGCAATCGCCAGGTCCACGTTCACGTTCGGCTGGAAATAGATCCGCTCGACGGAAATGCCCGACAGCGTCTGGCTTTCGATGTTCTTGATGTCGTTGACCGACGAACTGATCGAATATTCGCTGTAGGTGGTAACCCGCTGTTCCATCTCTTCCGGTGTCAATCCGGTGTACTGCCAGATCACCGAAACGACCGGAATGTTGATACCGGGGAAAATATCCTTCGGCGTCGCCAGGATGGCGCTGCCGCCGAGGAACAGCATCAGTATCGCAAGCACATAGAAGGTATGCGAAAACTTCAGCGCAAATTTAACGATGCCCATGGGAGCCCATTCGCGTGCAGGTCGCGGCGGACAGTATCGGGTGCCGCGGGATGATAAGGTAGCTTACGGTCGCGTGATTTCCAGCCGCCCCTGCTGCATTGCAGCATCCCGCACGGAATCGTGATCGTTTTTGAGAGCGTACCTAACCGACTCCTACCCTGGGGGCGCGTTTTCGCCGGCATCGCGCGCAGCCAACTGGCCAATCGCCGACCAGTCCAGCGCCTCGCCGCCGTGCGCCAGCAGCGTCAGGAACCGGTCGCGCAGCAGGCTCGCAAGCGGCAACGGCACGCGCAAATCCTCCGCCGCGGCAAGGGCCAGCCGGATGTCCTTGAGTCCCAGCGGCGCGGCAAAGCCGGCGGGGCTGAATTTTCGGTCGGCAATCAGCGCGCCATAGGTGCGATAGACCGGCGCGCCGAACAGGGTGGAGGTCAGAAGATCGAGATAGGCATGCAAATCGACGCCGCCGCGCCCGACCAGGGCCATCGCCTCGCCGAGCGCCTCGATCACCGTGGCGATCAGGAAGTTGCCGCTCAGCTTCACGAGGTTCGCGGCTTCGGGCTGGTCGGATAAGACGAAAGTGCGTTGTCCCACGGCGTCGAGCAACGGGCTGATCGTTGCCAATGCGGCGGGCGGTCCGGCCGCCACTACGAACAATTTCGCCGCCGCGGCAGCGTCCGGGCGGCCGAACACGGTGGCCACGACGTAAAGCTGGCCGGCGGCCGCGTGAGCCTCCGCCAGGCGTCGGGACAGCGCCACGCTGATCGTGCTGCACGAGACGTGGACCGCGCCTGGCGGCAGCGAGGCGACAATCCCGCCGTCCCCGAGCGCCATGCTCTCCACCGCGTGGTCGTCGGCCAGCATCGATATAACAGCCTCGCCGCGGCACGCGTCGGCCAAGTGTGCCGCCGCGGTCGCGCCGATGGCGACCAGCGGGGCCGCCTTGTCGGCGCTGCGATTGTACACGGTCACGGAGTGGCCGGCCTTGACGATGTTGGCGGCCATGGCGGCGCCCATGTGCCCTAGGCCGATGAATCCTGTGCGCATGCGTGAGGTTCCTCAATCATAACAAAAAGGCCAGGGCTCTGCCCTGGACCCGCTGGGGCCGTAGGCCCCAGACCCCAATTTCGCTGGGGGGAACGGCGAAGCCAGAGAATCCCGAGTGTGGTACTGGCTTCGCCGTCCCCCCAATGAGTGGGGTCTGGGGCCTACGGCCCCAGCGGGTCCAGGGCAGCGCCCCGGCCTTCCTTTACTTAACCCTCGACGGCCCCGACCCCGCGCCGCTGCTTTCGATGGCGCTCGCGATCGCCGCCATCTCACCCTCGGTCAGCATCAGGTGAGCAGCATCGATCCAGCCATCGACCTGGCGCGGCAGCCGCGCGCCGACGATTGCGGCCGTGACGCCCGGCCATGCCAGCGTCCAGGCGACCGCCACGGAAGCCGTCGTGGTGCCGCGTTCCTCGGCAACGGCGCGCATGGCGTCCGCGACCAGCAGATTGCGGCGCAGCGCTTCGCCCTTGAAATCGGCGTTGCGGGATCGCCAGTCGTTCGCCGGCAGCGACGCCGCGCGTTCCACACTGAACGAGCCGCTCAGCAGGCCAGCCTGCATCGGGCTGTAAACGATCACGCCGGTGCCATGCGCATCGCACCATGGCAGTTCCGCCGCAGCAACATCGCGCCGAATGGCGGAAAACGGCGGCTGCAGCGTATCGACATGGCCAAGCGCCTCGGCCGCCTTGAGCTGCGCTTCATTATGGTTCGACAAGCCGACGGCGCGCACCTTGCCTTCGCGTTTAAGGTCGAGCAGCGCTTGCCAGTAAGTCTCGAGCGTCGTTCCGTCCTGGGCGGGCCAATGCATCTGATACAGATCGATCCGCTCGACCCGCAGCCGGCGCAACGAATCCTCAACCTCCCGGCGCAGGCTCGCGGGCGCGCCCACCTGCAACGGCATTCCGTCGCGATCGGCTGGATTGGGCAGCAGCCCGCATTTGGTGAAAATATAGGGCCGCTCGCTGCGCGGTATGTCTGCCACCGCCGCGCCGACGATCTCTTCCGAGTGACCCAGACCGTAGATCGCCGCGGTGTCGATCCAGTTGGTGCCGCGTGCCACGGCGTGGCGGATGGCGGCGATCGAGTCGTTGTCGTCCTGGCTGCCCCAGCCCACGGCCCAATCGCCACCTACGGCCCAGGAGCCGAAGCCCACCCGCGTGATCCGCATGTCGGTACGCCCGAACGGCCGGACGGGCAGGGGGGTGCTTACGATAGGTGCATGATCGTCCATGGCGTGCCTCCGACGTCGTTGCTGCGTCGCGGCGGCAGGTGGGGAGCCGGCATCTAGCAGACCAACAGTATATTCTGCTAGGACTTAGTTGGCGATCAGCTCAATAGGTGTGGTGCATGGATCTGGGGCAACTCGAGCATTTTGTCGCCGTGGCAACCGAGCAGAATTTCACCCGCGCGGCCGGGCGTCTGCACATCGTTCAATCTGGCCTTTCGGCCTCGATCCGGGCCCTGGAGGAAGAACTTGGGGCGCCCCTGTTTATCCGCACCACGCGGCGGGTGGCACTGACGCCGATTGGCCGCGCCTTCCTGCCCGAAGCGAACCGTGTGCTGGCCGCGGCCGGCGACGCCCGCCAGCTGGTTGACGACATGCGCGGCCTGCGGCGGGGCACGCTATCCATCGGAACGATCCAGGGCTTGGCCCCGTTGCTCGACATCGCCGACATGCTGGGGCGGTTTCGCACGGCCTGTCCCGCTATCGAAATTCGCCTGGTCTGCGGCGGGTCGCTACCGCTGATCGAAGGTGTCCGCAGCGGCGAGCTCGACCTGGCATTTACGCAGTTCGCCGGCGACGCGCCGCCCGGACTGACCGCGTGGATGCTGGCCTGCGAGCCGCTGGCCGCGATCTGTGCCCCCGGCCACCCGATCGCGTCACGGGCGACCGTGGCCCTCGGCGACCTGCTCGGCGAGGTTTTTGTCGACCTGCATCCGGACTGGGGCACCAGGCAGCTGATCGACCGCAGCTTCGCCGACCAGTTGCTGGCGCGCCGCACCGGGTTCGAGGTCAACGACCTGTCCACCCAGCTGGAGTTGGTCGCGCGCGGCCTCGGCATTGCCTTGGTGCCGCACGCCGTGATCGCCGATCGTGGCGGTGAGCGCCGGGTGAGCGTGATAGAACTGGCCGAGCCCGAAATCTGCTGGGAGCTGGCAGTCGTCTTCGCGCAACCGGCAAACGCCGCGACCCGCATGTTCCTCGATCTTCTCGAATTGTCCCGGGAACTCCCGGACGGGTCAGAGCGCTGTAAGCGCGGGATCAATTAGAAAAAGTTTCCTGTTCTTTTTTCGAAAAAAGAACCAAAAAACTTTTGTTCATTTGGCATCGAGGTTGATTGTGGCTCGGAGACTTATTGTTGGACCTGCAGTGGCGCTGGGATTTGGCTTGGCGGCTTGCGCACCGTCGGCGCCTCCGCAGCAGCCGGTCACACATGACCAGCCGAAGGCGCATGTGGTGCCGGCACCGCCCGACTGGTTTCATCGCGAACTGGCACTCGCAAATCATGCCCGCCGCGTGCATGCGCCCCATGGCGATCTATTGGGCGCGCAACGTGCCTATTATCAGGTGATGGTGCCTGCCTGCGGGCGGGTTGCCCGATCCGGACCGGACAAATACCGCGCCCGCTGTTCCGCTCTTCTGCGGCACGCGCAGGCGGCCGCGGCTGCCGACGCCGCAGCGGCAGCGCCGGTGGCGGACGATTTTTCGTGCAATGATGACCACGATGACAGTCGGGATGATCCCACGCAGGTTACCGCCTGCAGCGACTGATCGCTGCGGGACGCATTCACGCATCGACTGGCACTATGTTCGATCGTGCCCCAGGGCGTGGTGTAGGATTGTCTACATCATTGCGCGCTCCGGCTTGGTTGGCCGGTTTTATCAGGCAGCCACG
>JAATGE010000571.1 GCA_015654825.1 Rhodospirillales bacterium | reverse complement strand
TGGCAGCAATGGCCGCCGGGTCGATCTCCACAGCGTGGGAGCTCGGCGCGTGTGGGAGGGCCGGCATCAGCGTTCTCCTTTCGTTCAAGGCCACTCTCCCCTGACGGGTGCGGCGCTGTCAAGAACAAAAATGGAACACTTCCCCGCTGAACACCCCGCCCGGGTCACTCCACCGCAGACGGCAACCGTTTGTCACGAAACAACAAACCGGCGTGACGGCACGGCACAGGCGCATTCGCTAAGCCCGGTGCAGCCGCCGACCGGCGGCGGCAACCGAAGACAGGGAAACCCAACGATGAAACTCAAACACATGGCGATCGCGGCCCTCGCGGCCTCGATGCTTTCGGCTCCCGGCGTCGTGGCCGCGCAGCCGGTGGGACACATGGGAGGCGGCGGGCATCATTTCGAACTGACGGAAATCCTGCACGGCCTGAACCTGACCGATGCGCAGAAGCAGCAGGCCCACCTGGCCGAGCAGGCCGCCTGGGCCCGCGCCAAGCCGGTGCTGGAACAGATGCACGCGCTGCACGAACAGATTGCGACGCAGTTTCTGACCGCCGGCACCACGGCGGCGCAGCTGGCCCCACTCGTGCGGCAGGAGGAACAGCTGCGCAGCAAGCTGGACAGCGAGCATCTCACCGTGGCGCTGCAGATCCGCAACCTGCTCACGGCCGACCAGCTGGCGAAAGCCGCCACGCTGCACGCGCAGCTGTCCGCGCTGCATCAGCAGGAGCGCGACGTTCTGCAGGGCGCGCACGACGGCGCGAACTGACCACTCCTGGGCACCTGGGCGCGCCGGCGCCCAGGTCATTAGCACGCTCCGGTAGGTGCGGCCGGCGCCGCGGCCAGCCGGATGTGATCACAAATTGGGCGGACCGCGTCGCGCGCTGCGGGTCCGCCCGATTTTGCCAACATTTCACGCGGTACGGCGCTTAATCGCGCCGACGTACACGTGTTTTTCATTGGCGGAGGCGGCCAGTTGGGGCAATGTCCGGCCATCGTCAATTGGGGCCGGAACGGCCCATGGAGGAACCTTGTTGAAGTCTTTCATTCTCGCGGGTACCAGCCTGATAGCGCTGGCCGCCACCACCACCGCTCAGGCGGCCGGTGGGCCGGAACGCCCGATGTTCGCCGTTCAGCCGCGCCTGCACCCCAACGTGCATGCACCGCTGGCTACGACGAACTGGACCTTCAGCTACACCTACAAAGGCCGCACCTATAACGACGTGTTCATCGGCACCAACCCGACAGGCGGCGCGTCGACCACCGTTCCGGTCTATATCATTCCGATCAACCTGAAGAAGAGTAAGAAGATCAACACGGATCCGTCGACCGTGCTGTCGAACGGCAAGACCGTGACCCAGAACACAGTCGCCAGCCCGATCTTCCAGACCGGCATCGACTATGTGCAGGGCGGCACCGACATCGGCAACACGCAGTATATCGACGCCTACCAGCGCGCCAGCCTATGGGGCACGGTGAGCAGTCACACCGGCTATCACGTGCTGCTCGGCGCACCGACCGTCGAGCCGGAGCAGACAATCAAGGTGGGTGCCAACGGCACGATCGCCACGGACTTCGGCGTGAAGGTGCTGAACGCCAACATCAACTGGTTCGACGGCAAGATCGAGCCGATGTTGAAGAAGCTCAAAATTCCGACCAACGCACTGCCGATCTTCCTGATCACGCAGACCTACCTGACCTCCGGCGGCTGCTGCATTGGCGGCTACCACGCCTACACCGGCACGCAGGCTTACAGCGTCTTCTCGTACATCCAGAAGCCGGGCGTGTTCAGCCAGGACGTCTCGGCACTCAGCCACGAAGTCGCCGAATGGCTCGACGACCCCACGACCAACAACAACTCGCCCTGCGGCATTTATGAAAATGGCGATCCGCTCGAGAACACGGCGAACTACGGCGACTATCCGTACCCGCTCGGCGGCTTTACGTACCATCTGCAGGACCTGGCGACACCGGTCTATTTCGGCGCGCCAACCACTACGACCGTGCACGGCTGGACTACCTTCCAGGGTACGTCGCTGGCCGTCTGCCAGAACGGCTCGTAGCCGACCGGCCCTTCCGGGCTGTGGAATGGAAAGCCGGGGCCCACGCCCCGGCTTTTCTTTTTGCGCACCGTTGTTCTCCGCGTCGCGCTCGCGCGATAAGACGTACCCATGCGGCTTGAAATCGCGCCCGATCTCGCCATCGACGACGCCGAGCTGGAAATCAGCTTCATCCAGTCCGGCGGCCCCGGCGGCCAGAACGTCAACAAAGTGGCGACCGCGGCGCAACTGCGCTTCGACGTGCGCCAGTCATTGTCTTTGCCTAACGAGGTCAAGGTGCGCCTGCAGGCGCTCGCCGGGACGCGCCTGACCCGCGACGGCGTCATCGTCATCACCGCGCGACAGCATCGTACCCAGGACCGCAACAGGCAGGACGCGGTCGCGCGCCTGGTCGACCTGATCCGCCGCGCCAGCGTGCGCCCGATAAAACGCCGCGCCACGAAACCAAGCTTTGGGGAACGCCAGCGTCGGCTAGAGGCAAAAACCCATCGGGCGGGGATTAAGAAGGCACGGGCGAGGCCGGAGAAGGACGACTAGCTCCGGGGTAAATGGCTTCGCCGACCAAGGGGCTCCGCCCCCTGGACCCCCGACGGCGTGCCGCCGCTGTCGTACGCGCTGCGCGGCGGGAGTCTTTTGTACGGTCTGGCGAGACGATGAATTTAGCGGCGCGCTCGCAGGCGATGCCAGGCTCGGAACAGACAAAAATTGGGGCTGGGGACTTGTCCCCAGCTTGTCCTAGGGGCAGAGCCCCTAGCCTTGTCGAGCCAAAACAACGCTCGGACGCTACCTGAGACTTCCGCCCGCCTTCGCCACCGCCTGCACGATCCTTGCGCATGCCGCCTCGATCTCGGCGTCGGTCAGCGTGCGATCCTTCGGCTGCAGCACCACCTCCACGCCGAGCGATTTCTGTCCGGCCGCGACATTGTCCCCTTTGTACACGTCGAACAGCGTCGCCCGGGCAATGAGGTTGCGTTCCGCACCGCGCACTGCGCGCAGCACGGTTTCCGCCGGCAGATCGCGCGGCACCACGAACGCGAAATCCCGCCGCACCGGCTGCAACGGCGGCAATTCCGGCGCGGCGCGACGGCGCCGTTTCGGATCCGCGATGCGGTCCAAAAACAATTCGAACGCAACCGCCGGCTGATCCAGGCCCAGTTTCGCCTGCACCGATGGATGCAGTTCGCCAAACTGCCCCAGCACCGTCTTCGGACCCTGCGTTACAACACCGGAGCGCCCCGGATGGTAATAATCCGGCGCCTCGGCCACCGTGCTCAGCGCCTCCGCCGGCACGCCGAGTGCGGCGAGCAATGCCCAAAGATCGGCTTTGGCGTCCAACGCCTCCACCGGCCGGCTCGCCGCGCGCCAGTGGCGCGGCGTGGCACCGGTGCGCAATCCGGCCGCCACCAGTGTCTGGCCCGCTTCGGAAAAGGCCGGCCCGACCTCGAACAATGCGCCATCCTTGTAACCGCGCGCATCGTTGCGCAGCGCCGCGGCAACGAGCGCCGCCACCGGTGTCGGCCGCATCTGATCGAGGTCGGCGGCGATCGGGTTGATGACGCGCAAGCTCTCCGGCGTCGGCCCGAACAGCGCCC
>JAATGE010000199.1 GCA_015654825.1 Rhodospirillales bacterium | reverse complement strand
GCTGATATATGAAATTGGATCGTGTTCTCCGCGACGATGGCGCCCGGCCAGACCTGCTCCATGAGGCGGTGTTTGCTGATGAGTTCGCAGCCGGCCCGGGCAAGACCCTCACGGCTCTCGAACGCGCGGCTGCCGATCGGAACAGCGGCGTCGCGGGACCGCAACTCGCGCCGGTTAAGATCGATCCCCCATCCATTCGACGCATGAACGGCTGGTTCACTCTGCACTGCGACGTCGGCGGCCCTCATCGATCGAGCAATCCTCAGAACTTCTCAGCATTGGCTCAGGGAATTCAACGGCGACATGGGCTTGAAAGTTGCTCGCGGATACACCCGACCGCCGCCAAACGACAGAGGTGACACATGCGACGCGCCCTTCTCTCAACCATCGTTCTCGGAGCCACGTTCATAACGCAAGCGACCCAAGCCGCCACGCCGGATCCTGCCACCGATTCGCGGATCGATCCGCAGGTTCGCGCCTTCCTGCGCGAGATCAACAAGGACACCAGCCCATTCTGGGAGCTGCCGCAGCCGAAGCCGCAAGAGATCCTGACCGGCCTGCAGAACAAGACCCACGTCGACATGTCCGGGGTCAACACGACCGAGCAGACCATTACCCAGGATGGCCAAACCGTGAAGATTTATATCATGAAGCCCGAACAGGTCACCGGCAAGCCCGGGGTGCTGCTGTTCGTACACGGCGGCGTCTGGATCGTCGGGAATTTCCAAAACCATCAGCGGCTTCTACGGGACCTGGTGGTGGGCTCGGGCCAGGTCGGCGTGTTCGTCGAGTACACCTCCTTGCCCGAGGCCCGCTTCCCAACTCAGCTCGACCAATCCTACGCCGTGCTGAGGTGGGTGGCGGCCCACGCCGGTGAGTTCGGCGCGGACGGCAGCCGGATTGCGGTAGCTGGCAACTCTGTCGGTGGCAACATGACCGCGGCGCTGACGCTCATGGCCAAGGACCGCGGCGGGCCCAAGATCAGCTACCAGGTGCTGATGATCCCGGCGACCGACGCCAGCGTGGACAGCCAGTCCTACCACGAATTTGGTAGCGGGCGGTTCCTGGCCCGCGCCTTCATGAAGTACGGCTGGGATTTGTATGCGCCGGGCGCTGCGGAACGAAACAATCCCTATGTCTCGCCGTTGCGCGCCAGCCTGCAGGAGCTTCATGGGCTTCCGCCGGCCCTGGTCGTCACCGCGGAGAACGATCCGTTGCGCGATGAGGGCGAGGCCTACGCCCGCAAGCTGAAGGAGGCTGGGGTTCCGGTGATTGCCACTCGTTACAATGGCATGATCCATGACTTCGTCCTGCTGAACGGTATCCTGACCGACCCCGAGCCCGAGGCGGCGATCCGCCAGATTTCGAACGAGATCAAGGCGCACCTGGCGCCCTGACCCGAACACGTGACGCAGGAGGCGGCGGCGGGGCCGCCCCTGCCGGTGAGCGACGTAAGGGTTGATCGAGCCTGGATCGCTGAGGCCGCGCCGCAATGACGGTTTAGGAAACGTCGAGCGTACGTGCCCCGAGGCTTAAGGCTGCTCCATACCGTTTGCCGGCGCACGCCCTGATCACTGGTTAAGCCGCGCGGGCTTGTGACCTAGGCGGCGTCGGCCCGATAATGCTTGGCGCCGGGATCGGAGGGGGGTGAAATGCTGGATCATATCGGGTTTACGGTGACCGACTATGCGCGGGCCAAGACGTTCTATGCGGCGGCGCTGGCGCCGCTGTCGATTTCGCTGCTGTTCGAGGTGACGCCGGAGCAGACGGGCGGGGGTTCGCACGCGGGGTTTGGCGCGGATGGCAAACCATTCTTCTGGATCGGGGATAGCGGGTCGGTGGCGACCGGTGTGCATGTCGCGCTGACGGCCGGGTCGCGCGCCGCGGTCGATGCGTTCTACCGCGCGGCCATCGCTTCAGGTGGGCGGGACAATGGAGCGCCCGGGCTGCGGCCGCATTATCACGCGAGCTATTACGGCGCGTTCGTGTTCGATCCGGACGGCAACAACATCGAGGCAGTTTGCCACAAGCCGGAATGACGGACCGGGCATGATTTCGCACGTTTACATCGGTATCACCGACTTTTCGCGCGCCCTGGCGTTCTATGCCGCCCTGACGGAAGAGCTCGGCCTCGTGCTGAAATTCCTGGAGCCGGAAGTGCCGTGGGCGGCATGGATGCGGGCGGATGTGGCGCGACCGCTGCTGGTCATTGGGCATCCCTATAACGGGAGAACGGCTGATCCCGGGAATGGGCAGATGGTGGCACTGCTCGCCGGTAGCCGCGATGCGGTAGACCGGTGCTACGGAATCGCGATCGGGCACGGCGCGGTATGCGACGGCCCGCCCGGGCTGCGTCCGCACTACCATCCCAATTACTACGGCGCCTATTTTCGTGACCCCGACGGCAACAAGCTATGTGTCGTTTGTCACGCCCCCGCCTGATCGATCAGGGTAATTCAGAAGGAAGTGCACCTCCAACAATCAAAAGTTTTTTGGTTCTTTTTTTCAAAAAAGAACAAGAAGAAAGCACTTCTTTTTGAAAAAAGAAGCAAAAACTTTTGATTCGTTAGGCTGCCTTTTTCAGGAGTCCCTGGGCCACCAGGCTTTCGGCAATTTGCACCGCGTTGAGCGCGGCGCCTTTGCGCAAATTGTCGGCAACGACCCAGAAACCCAGGCCGTTGGGCACCGTGGGGTCGACGCGTAGGCGGCTGACATAGGTTGCATCCTCACCCACGCAGTCCGCGGGCGTAATGTAACCGCCGTCGTCGTGGCTATCGATGACTACTATGCCTGGGGCGCGGCGCAGCAGATCGCGGGCCTCGCCGACGTTCACCGGCTGTTCGAATTCCGCGGTGACGGCCTCGGAATGGCCGATGAAGACGGGCACGCGCACGCAGGTGGCGAACACCGCGATATCCGGGTCGAGGATCTTGCGGGTCTCGACAGCCATCTTCCACTCTTCCTTGGTGGCGCCGTCGGACATGAAGCGGTCGATGTGCGGAATGCAGTTGAACGCGATATTCTTCGTAAAGATCTCGGGCTTCACGGGATCGTTGACGAACAGAGCGCGCGTGTTGTTGAACAGTTCGTCCATGCCTTCCTTGCCGGCACCGGAAACGGACTGGTAGGTGCTGACCACGACGCGCTTGCAGACATAACGGTCGTGCAACGGTTTTAGCGCGAGGACCATCTGGATGGTGCTGCAGTTGGGATTGGCGATGATGCCGCGCCGCGTGTAGCGCGCGATGGCGTGGGGGTTCACTTCCGGCACCACCAGCGGCACGTCCGGCTCCATGCGGAAGTGGCTGGTGTTGTCGATCACGACGCAGCCGGCGGCGGCGGCGCGCGGAGCGTGGACGGCGGAGACGGCGGCGCCGGGGCTGAACAGGCCGATGTCCCAGCCGGCAAATTCGAACGTCTCCAGGTTCTGCACGGTCAGCACGCGCTTATCACCAAAGCTGATCTGCTGGCCGGCGGAGCGCGCGCTGGCGAGGGCCACGATATCCGTGACCGGGAAGCCGCGTTCGAACAGCGTCTTGATCATCTCCCGGCCGACAGCACCGGTGGCACCCACGACCGCAACTTTGTAACCCATTGAACTCGCCTTTATCGCGAATGTTACCGGAGGCTTAGGCGCCGCGCCCGGGTGGGGACAAGCGGCAAATTGGCAAAGCAGGCCGTTGGCGTTGCCTGGGTTGAGGAAAGGCCACGCGCTCTGCCTTTGGACTCCAGCCGGAGGCCCGGCCCCAGACCCGATCTCAACTTGCGATACCGTCCCGCGGGTTCAATGAGGCTGAGGTTGGGGTTTCTTCATTTTTTATTAACCGGCACCGCGCGGTGTCTAGGAACCTTAACTCGGCACCTCTTTATCCGACGCCGTCTCGTGGGGCGCGACGGATCCCTGCATTTGGGGCTCCCGGAGCGCACGCTCTGCTGCGTCGGCCAGGCACGCCTCAGTTCGGTACGGCGAGATCGGCAATCGCGCCGGGGCGGCCGGGCCAAAACATCGGCGCGGCAATCTATTGCAGAGTCACAATGTGTGTCGCTTTCGTGATAGTGTGCATTGCAGCACGTACGCGCTGAGGCCCAGCCGAAGCGCCGCTGACGAATTTCAATTTACGCGCCGACGCATTCCGCGTTGTCGCAATCGATGTTGCAAAAACCTTTATGAAATACGAAGGAGTTACACGGCGTTAAGCCGAATGTAACACTGATCGCGTCGGCGTGATCGAAGATCGTGGGCCAAGGCCCGATTTTCAGAAGTTGAAAAAAAAGTGAACGCAACTGCGCTTTTTGCCATCGACAAGCGGAATCTTAACGCTAAGGTTCCGCCCTGTCTCAATAGCTTTGCCAGGGGGCAATCTTGACGTACAAAATGCTTATGGCAGCCGGCTTCGGCTGCACTGTTCTTGCCGGCGCGGCAACTGCCGCCACCACGGGCCTCACCATCGTCGGGAAACCGGAAGCCGCCAGCGCGGTGAGCTTCGAAGTCGCGCTGCCGCTGCGCAATACCGACAAACTTGAAGCGCTGCTCAAGGCGCAGCACGATCCCGCGTCGCCGCAATATCATCGTTGGCTGACGCCGGCGCAGTTCGGCGCGCAGTTCGGCCCCGACGCCGCATCGGTCAACCGCGTTGCGGCTGCCCTGCGCGCGCGCGGCCTTAATGTGCAGACCCACACGCGCAGCCTGCATGTCAGCGGTTCCGCGTCGCTGGTCGAGAACACGCTTGGCACGCATCTGCAGTTTGCCCGCAGCCTGACCGGTGCCCGCGGCCATCGCGTGGTGACCGATAGCGCGCTGCGCCTGCCGACCGAATTGAGCGCGGCCGGGGCTACCGTCATGAGCTTCGGCGAGCGCGAAATGCACGTCATGTCGCGCGTCGCGAGCGGCAAGCTCAATCCCTACAACCGCAACGGGCCGGACGGCGGCTATTGGTACAATGACCTGAAGCAGGCCTATCAGTACCCGAGCTACCAGACGATGGTCACGGTCAACGGCAACACGCAGCGGCTGGATGGCACCGGCGCCACGATCGGCGTTCTGATGTCGAGCGACTATCTGCCGTCCGACGTGAAGGCGATGTTCGATCACGAGCAGTTTTCGACCAATGCCGGCGTGCCGGACCCGACCCTGTTCAAGGACGTCGCCATCAATGGCGGCGGCGGGCTGTTCGGCGGCGCGTTCGACGAAGTATCGTTAGACACGCAGGAAGAAATCACCGGCGCGCCGGGCGCCCACGTGATTCTGTACGATATTCCCGACCTGTCCGATGACAGCGTCTTCGGCGGTTACGTGACGGCTATCGAAGCCAACGAAGTGGACCTGATCAGCGCGTCTTTCGGCGGCTGCGAAACGACCAATTTCCCGAAATACAATAACGGCCAGGATTTCCGCGGTATCCTGCGGGCCTATCACGAGCTGTTCCTGCAGGGGAATGCGCAGGGCATCACGTTCCTGGCCAGCTCCGGCGATGAAGCGGGCAAGGTCTGCCCGAATGTCGCCTACTTCAAGGGCGAGCCGGCGCATTACGTGCCGGGCGTGTCCTGGCCGGCGGACGACCCCAACGTTACGGGCGTGGGCGGCACCAACGTCGTGACCGTATATGAGCCGGGCTCGCTGAATTCCGCTTACGCCGGCGAGAACGCCTGGTTGGATCAAGAGTTTCCCAATGATCCGTATGGGTTCGGCGAGAACGTTAACGGTGCAGTCTGGGGCGCCGGTGGCGGCGTGAGCAGCATGTGGCCCGCGCCTTCGTACCAGTCGCTGGTGACGACGACAACAACGAAGCGTGCCGACCCGGATGTCGGCATGCAGGTCGGCGGCTGCCCGAATGGCGCGAGCGACTACAACGCCAAGCTCGGCGTGTGCAACGGCAAGAACAGCCCGAAGAACGGCTATGGCAACACCGATCGCAGCTCGGTTGCGGTGGCGATCGCGGTCGGCCAGGGCGGCGGATTCTTCGGCCTGATCGGCACCAGCGTCGCCTCGCCGGAATTTGCCGGGGCGATGGCGCTGCTGATCGAGCAGCAGGGCCGCATGGGCAACCTGAACGAGTACCTCTACAGGAAAGCCGCGCAGCAGGCGAAACAGGGCGCCCCGGTAAAGTTCTTCCATACCAACATTCCGGGCTATAACGGGGTCATCCAGACCAACGTGAACGCCACCTACAGCTTCTCGACCGGCGTCGGCACGCCAGTCGTGAAGGCCCTCGTAGGCGCGGGCGCCGCCGCCGCCGCGGGCCTGCCGCGTACGCCGTCCAATCCGTAACGGATAAAGGAAAGTCCAGGGGCTTTGCCCCTGGACCCCACTGGGGACAAGTCCCCAGACCCCATTAATTGGTCGGGGGAGCAGGAGGGGGGCAACTCGGGCGTGGGCAAGTCCTCGCAGCCCCCCTCCTGCTCCCCCGACTAAACAAACAGGTTCTAAGGACTTGTCCTTAGCGGGGGTCCAGGGGGCAGAGCCCCCTGGTCTTACTTCGCCGCCGCGATCAGGGCGCGCATGTGGCGGACGGTGTGTGGCAGGCCGTGCAGGATGGCTTCACCGATCAAGTAATGACCGATATTGAGTTCCCGCACCTGCCTGAGCGCGGCAACCGGCTGTATGTTGGCGTAGGTCAGGCCGTGGCCGGCGTGGCATTCCAGGCCCAGTTCCTCGGTCAGTAATGCGGCGTCTGCCAGGCGCGTCAGTTCGCCTGTCCGGTTTTCCGCGTAAGCGCCGGTGTGCAGCTCGACGACCGCGGCCGCGAGCTCGGCGGCGGCGCGCAACTGCGCCGGGTCGGGGTCAATGAACAGGGATACGCGGATGCCGGCGTCGTTCAGGCGCCGCACCAGCGGGCGCAGCAAGTCGAACTGACCGGCGGCATCGAGGCCGCCTTCGGTGGTGATTTCGGCACGTCGTTCCGGAACGATGCAGCACGCGTGCGGCAGCGTGGCGCAGGCGATTTCCACCATTTCGGGCGTCGCCGCCATTTCCAGATTGATTGGCGCGGTGATCGTGGCGCGGATGCGCGCCAGGTCGTCGTCGCGGATGTGGCGGCGGTCCTCGCGCAAATGCAGTGTGATGCCGTCGGCGCCGGCGGCGAGGGCTGCCAGCGCGGCGTCGAGCGGGTCCGGATGGCTGCCGCCGCGGGCGTTTCGCAAGGTGGCGACGTGATCGATGTTGACGCCGAGGCGGGGGGTAGGGCGGGTCATCTGTTGCGGTTCCGGGCGATTTCGGCGGCGAGGCGCAATGCGGCGATCAGGCTGGCAGGGTGCGCCCGGCCGGTGCCGGCGATGTCGAACGCGGTGCCGTGGTCGGGGGATGTACGCACGATGGGCAGGCCCAGCGTCACGTTGACGCCGTTCCACATGTCGAGCGTTTTCAGCGGGATCAAGGCCTGGTCGTGATAGTGGCAGATCGCGACGTCATATTTCCCGCGGGCGCCTGCGGTGAACATGGTGTCGGGCGGCCAGGGGCCGGTGGCGTCGATACCCTCCGCGCGCAGGGCGGCGATGGCGGGAGCGATTATGCGCTGCTCCTCGTCGCCCATGTGGCCGAGCTCGCCGGCGTGCGGGTTCAGGCCGGCGATGGCGAGGCGGGGTTGTTCGATCGCGAAATCGCGGCGCAGCGCGGCCTGGGCGGTGCGCGCGGCTTCGATGATTCGTTCGGTGGTCAGCATGTCGAGTGCCTGGCGCAGCGACACGTGGATGGTAACGGGGACGACGCGCAGTTCGGGAGCGACCAGCATCATCGCCTCGTGGCCGGTGGTGCCGGTCAGGGCGGCGAGGAATTCGGTGTGGCCGGGGTGGGGGAAACCCGCCGATTTCAGCACGGCCTTGCTAATCGGGTTGGTGACGATCGCGGTGGCCGCGCCAGACAGGGCCAGGCGGACGGCCTGTTCGATGCTGGCGATGATAGCGGGCGCGTTGGCGGCATCGGGTGCGCCTGGAACCGCGGCGGCGGCGAGCGGGATCGGCAGCACCGGGATTGTCTCGGCGAAGCGGCCCAGGTCGGCGCCGGCAACGATGTGCATCGGTGCGTAGGCGCCGACCAAGGAGGGGTCGGCAAGGACGACAAAAGCGGGGCCGCTTCCCCGCAAGGCTTGCCAGGCGGCGACGGTTATTTCCGGGCCGATGCCGGAAGGATCGCCCATTGTCAGCGCAATGGTCATGCCCGGTATTTCACCGCGGGGGCTGATGCGCGGGATCGAGATGTGCGACCACGGTCACGCGCGCCCCGTTCGGGTCCAGCAGCGAAAAACGCCGTATGCCGATCGGTTTGTCCACCAGCGGCTCGACGATCGTGCAGCCCCTGGCCATTGCCTGTTCATAGAGCTCGGTGACGCTGTCGGGATAGCCGACGTCGACGGAAAAGCCCGGTGGCAGCGGTATCGCATCCGGCTCGCCGTTGACGATGACCTGCTGTTTGAGCTGGGTGGCGGAGGCAAACATCAGCGTACCGCCATGGTCCATGACCACCTTGAAGCCGAGCAAGCCTTCGTAGAAGTCGCGGCTGGCGGGCATGTTCAGGGTGCGGATATCGGGAATTGTGCGTACGATGTTCATGGGTCTGGTCTCCGAGGGCGACATTTCGCCGTGGGTTTGGAGACGCCTGCGGACAGCAGAGTAGGATTGCCCGGTGAGCCGGGCTTTCGCTCGCACGACGCGCTTGAAATCCTTGTCTGTCGTCATTCGGCGCCTCTGGCCCGCAAGCGGAGATCCCCAGCGTCCCCGCCTGAGGGCGGGCTGCCGAATGTTCGGCGACCGACGAGGATATGCTCCCCTTTGCCTCTGTCGGGCGGTCCGGCTGGGGCGGACCGAAAGAGGTCAAGCGCGCGGCCACGCTCGGCGTGAGATTTCTCCAGGGCGCGCTGCCATGTCAAGGGCGGGCGAACGACGCCCTGTGTGCGTCGGCGGTGCGCGCTATGGTCGATCATGGATTTGTTGACGATCTTCGGCCTGTTCGCCGTTTCCGCCATGCTGTTGTGCTATGCGTTCGAAGACCGTTCGCATTGGTGGGTTCTCGGCTTCGGCCTGTCCTGCCTGCTTGGTTCGATCTACGGTTTTCTGCAAGGGGCATGGCCGTTCGGCGTTGTCGAGGGCGTGTGGTGCGTGGTGGCGCTGCGCCGCTGGTGGCTTCGGAAGAATTCGTGAAGTAGGGGCCTTCCCCGCGGTCGCCGGTTTTGCTTTGCTCGCCTGGTTTTTGGGAGGTTCGCATATCCATGCTTGGTGCGCACGAAATCATGCCGATGACGGCGACTACGCAGCCGGAGCGCGCCCGCGCTTTCTACGGCGACATGCTGGGCCTGATGTTCCTGGAGGATACGCCGTTCGCGCTGGTGTTCGAGGGCGGCGGCAGCACGGTGCGGGTGCAGAAGGTGCAGAGTTTCACACCGAGCGGGTTTACGTCGCTCGGGTGGAAGGTGCCCGACATTGCGGCGACCGCGCAGGCACTCGCCGAGAAGGGGGTCGAGTGCGAGCGATTTGATGGATTGGATCAGGACGATTTCGGTATCTGGAATTCGCCGAGCGGGGCGCGCGTGGCGTGGTTCAAGGACCCGGACGGCAATATTCTGTCCCTGACGCAATTCCCGGCAGCGTAAGGCGCCTGGGGACCTGTGGCCGCTTCGCGCGAAGCACGAACCGAGTTGCGATGCGATTGGCCGGGGCGGCGAACCTATTTCGCCGTCCAGATACCCACTTCCTGAACGATCGACGTGCAGGAGCCGGTGCCGGCGGGAAACACGTAGGTTGTCTTGGCCACGTACGACTTGCTGTCCGTTACGGTAAATTTTGAGGTGAACGTGCCAGTCGAAGGGGCGCCGCCGGGCAGGAACGTGGTGGTGGCGCTTCCGGACCAAGTTGTCGCGCCCTTGGGCGGCGTGGTGGGGAAGGACAGCAGAGACACGTACTCTCCAGCGCCACTGTTAATGAAGGATCTAGTTACTGCGCCCGACTTGCTGGGGCCGGGATAGGTATATTCGGACGAGAGATAGGTTCCGACCGGGAAGGTGCAGGTGCCGCCGCCCGAACCGGTTGCGGAAATATAGTACGACGACACGCCGTAGGTACCGACTGTGAGACTGGCGGCGTGGGCGGTCCCGGCGGCAACAAGAGACGCAAGCGCGGTGGCTAAAATGCGAGCGGGCATGGGCATGGCTGGGAACCCCCTGATCGATTGTCGTTGTATCGATTGTTGTTTTGCCGATTGTTGTTTTGCCGATTGTTGTTGTGGCGCGGTACACCGACATTTAGACTAGCCGGGTTTGCCAGCTTGTCAATCGGAATGGCGCTGTGGCAGGCAGGCCAGCAGGGGCCAGAGGCAAGGGGCACGTTGCCGATGCCAGGTGCGGAACAAATAAAATGGGGTCTGGGGACTAGGCCGTGTGGACGGATTTAACCAGCATCAGGCCGCACGCAAAACCGATAATGGCTGAATAGCTGATGTCGGTCTTTTCGCACCGCATG
>JAATGE010000305.1 GCA_015654825.1 Rhodospirillales bacterium | reverse complement strand
GCAGCCCGCCGAACGCGCCGCCAGATTGATGGACATGGCCGCCGCCATGGACCTGCGTCTGGCGGAATTCGCGAGCGCCTACACCAACCAGGTCGGCATGCCGCACCACATCGCGAAAATGGCGGCCGGCGGCGCTGTCGCCATGGTTCGATATTTCGCTGGTCTCGCCGACAGCTTTCCGTTCGAGGATTTGCGTCCCTCGGCGCAGGGCGGCATTGCCATGGTGGTGCGCGAGCCCGTGGGCGTCGCCGTCTGCATCGCGCCATGGAACGCGCCGCTGCACACGATGCTGCTGAAACTCGTGCCGGCCCTGCTCGCCGGCTGCACCGTCATCGCGAAACCCTCGCCGGAAACGCCGCTCGACGCATTGATCCTCGCCGAATGCGCCGAGGCCGCGCGCATTCCGCAAGGGGTGTTCAGCGTGCTGACCGCCGGCCGCGAATCCTCGGACTACCTGATGCGTCATGACGGCGTGGACAAGGTGAGTTTCACCGGCAGCACCGCCGTCGGCAAACACATCGCCGCGGTGTGCGGCGCGCGAATGGCGCGCGTCACCATGGAACTTGGCGGCAAATCCGCCGCCATCGTGCTCGACGATATTCCGATCGAGGAGGTGGTCCCGGCGCTGATGCCGCACATCGTCGTGCTGGCCGGGCAACAATGCGCGGCCCTCAGCCGCATCCTGGTATCGCGCAAGCGCCGCGACGAACTGATCGAAGCCGTTTCGACCGCCATGCGTCACGTCAAGGTCGGCGACCCTTATGATGCCGCCACGCTAATGGGCCCGCTGATCGCCAAACGCCAACTCGATCGCGTCAACGGCTACGTCGCGCAAGGCCAGCGCGAAGGCGCGCGCCTTGTCACCGGCGGCAAGCGCCCGACCGACCTGACGCAGGGATTTTTTATCGAGCCGACCTTGTTCGCCGACGCCGACAACAGCATGGCAATCTGCCGCGAGGAAATCTTCGGTCCGGTTTCCGCCGTCATCACCTATGACAGCGAAGCGGAAGCGATCCGCATCGCCAACGACAGTCCGTACGGCCTCAGCGGCGGCATCTACACGCACGACACCGACC
The DNA here is from genome assembly GCA_015654825.1 of Rhodospirillales bacterium. Classification (GTDB taxonomy): domain Bacteria; phylum Pseudomonadota; class Alphaproteobacteria; order Acetobacterales; family Acetobacteraceae; genus CAJCIS01. The sequence goes on along the minus strand of JAATGE010000305.1, from coordinate 2,259 downwards.
ACGCCTACGCCATCGCGCGCCGCATCCGCTCCGGCAACCTGACGCAAAACGGCCGCACCATAGATTTCACGCTGCCCTATGGCGGATTCAAATCATCCGGCCTGGGCCGGGAGGGCGGCCCCGAGGGCGTTGACGCATTCACCGAAGTCAAAACGGTATTCCTGCCGGCCGCGCCAGGCCACATCTCGCAAAAGGCCTGAGCCATGGTCGAAACCCTGAAGGTCGGCATTGTCGGCGCGAACTGGACGCTGTTTCACGCCGCCGCCTGGCGCAACGTGCCCGGCGTCGAGGTGGCGGCAATCTGCACCGCGCACCAGGAAACCGCCGAGGCAGCCGCCGCCGAGAACGGCATCCCCAACGCCTATTGGCGGCTCGAGGACATGCTGGCCAATCCGGAGCTTTCCATTATCAATGTCGGTACGCGCCCGTCGCAGCGGTACGACATGGTGATGGCAGCCCTCGCGGCCGGCAAGCACGTCTACAATTGCCTGCCGTTCGCCACCGATGCCGCCCGCGCCACGCAGATGCACGAACTGCAGCGCGCGCGCGGCCTGGTCGGCGCGGTCGACGCGCAATGGCGCTGGACGCCGGCAATCCGCCGCATGAAGGAACTGATCGAAGAAGGCGCGATCGGCGAGTTCTTTACCGCCACGATACATCTGCAACTGGCGCTCTACGACTATGACGATCTGATCTACACGCAATGCACGCTGTCCGGCACCACCAAGCCCTATCACTGGCTGACGCAGAGCGCGAGCGGCGCCTCCGCCTGGCGCAATTTCGGGTCCCACACGATCCTGAACCTGATGTACCTGTTCGGTGAGATCGAGGAGATCGTCGGCACCACCAATACCTTCGTCAAGGAACTGCGCTTTCCCGACGGCACGGAAATCCGGCCGGACACCGACGATTTCGGCCTGGCATTGCTGCGTTTCCGCAATGGCGGGCTGGCCAACATCAATGTCAGCTGGGCGATGGCCGACGCGCCCGGCTATTTCCTGGAAGTGTGCGGCAGCAAGGGCAGGCTGGTCGCGCGCGACGCCGGTTTCTGCGATTCGACGACAACGCTGTACTATGGCGGCACCCGCCCCGGCGAACAGGGCGGCCTCGTCGAACTGCCCGACCGTCTTTTCGATGTCGAGGGCACGACGTTCTCCAAGCAGAACGCGCCAATCTTCATCGTGCCGCTGACCGCCCTGCTCGCCGACATGGCGCGCGTCATCCGCACCGGCGCCGGCGAGGCCTCGCCTTCTTTCGCCGAAGCCGCCCACGCGCACCGCGCCGTGGAGGCCGCAATTCTGTCGAAAGCCCGAAAATCATGGGTCCGCGTCGATGAGGTTGGCGCTTGACCGGCGGATTTCTCGATAACCGTGCCGGCCTATCCGGGCGCGTCGCCGCCATCGTCGGCGGCGGCGGCGGCATCGGCGCTTCCGTGACACTCGCACTCGCGGCTGCCGGCGTCGACGTCGTGTTCTGCGACATCGATGCGCACACGGCCGCAGAAACCCGCTCGGCGGCGCTGGCGCTGGGCCGCCGCGCCGAAGCCGTAACGGCAGACGCCACTGACCCCGCGCAGCTCGCCGAATTTTACAAAATCACCGCCGGGTTCTCACAGCGTCTGGACATCGTCGTCAACGTAGTGGGCGGGGTGCGCCGCGGCCCCTTCATGCAGCGTGACGCGGCCGAGGATGCGCAGGATATCCGGCGTAATTTCGGCTACGTCGTCGACTCGGTACGCCACGCGGTACCCCTGATCCGTCGCGGCGCCCACGGCGGCAGCATCATCAATTTCACCACGATCGAGGCGCATCGCGGAGCGGCAACGTTCGCGGTCTATGCCGGCGCCAAAGCCGCCACCACGAATTTTACCCGCGCGCTCGCCGTGGAACTCGGCGCGGAACGCATCCGGCTCAACACCGTCGCACCGGATACGACGCCGTCGAACGGCAATATCGCCGCCATGCCGGCGGACCTGCCCGCCCGCATGATGGCGCTGCCCGAAGCGGCAAGCGGCGCGGGCATGACGATGTATGTTCCGATGAAGCAGCAACCGGGCACGGACGACCTGGCCAACGCGGTGCTGTTCCTGGCATCCGACCTCTCGTCGTCAATCACCGGCACGACGCTGCACGTCGATGGCGGCACAATGGCCGCCGCCGGCTTCCTGGATTGGCCGTTCGGCGACGGATTTCTGCCGGTGCCGCTGGATGGGACTTTGGGGCGGATGTTTCGCTAAGTAGAAGGCCAGGGCAGAGCCCT
>JAATGE010000521.1 GCA_015654825.1 Rhodospirillales bacterium | reverse complement strand
TGCAGCGCCAGCAGGGTGCGCGCGAAACGGCGCTGGCGCCGCACCGCGCCGTTGCCGTCCTGGGCCGGCGGCGGCTCGGGGACTTTGCCGTCGGGCGCCGCGCGCGCCAGCATTTCGACCGGGCGGCACAGCGCGCGCCCGAATGCCCATTGCACCAGGGCGGCCGCGACCACGACGAGGGCCAGGTGCCAGCCGGCGTCGACGACGCCGGCGCGCGCGTCGGGGTCGGTGATCGAGTGGCGGGTGAAGACCCAGACGGCGGGCAGGTTGCCGAGCAGCCGGCTGAAGGCGCTGACCTGGCCGGTGAGCTGGGCGAACCAGCTGGCACTTTGGGCGAGCACCTCCGCGCCGACGCTGTTCGGCGCCAGCGGCACCGCGATCGCCGGTGCCGGGCTCGGCGGGGCGGCGGCATTGGTTGCTTTCACCATTGCCTGCAGCGTGGCCGTGAACGCGGCGCGCTTTTGCGGGTCGTTCAGCACGTCGAGCACCGACTGCGCCTCGGCCGGGCTCAGTTTTGCAGCCGCGGGCGGGGCGGGCGGCGGTGACGGTGCCGGCGGCGCGGGCAGCTGCGCGTGCGCGGTCGTCGCGATCAGCAGCAGCAGGCAGCACAGGATTTGACGCATCGGCCGCAGGCTGCACCACCCATCCGCCCCGCCTGTCAACTCGGTGGGCCGCGCCGAGAGGGGGGTGCATCGCGCGCCGCGCCGGACTATGTGCGTTCGCATGACCGGCTTCCTGACCGTGCTGCTGATGGTGGTGATGCTGGCGGTGCTGGGCGTGCTGATCGCCGGCATCGTCGGGGTGGCACGCGGGGGCAATCCCGTGCGCTCCAACCGGCTGATGCGCTGGCGCGTCATGCTCCAGGGTCTGGCGCTGCTGATATTCGTCATGCTGATGCTGAGCCGCGGATGAGGCGCCGAACCGGCGCGCGATTGTGCTAGAGCGGCCCTAACCGGACTGGAAACGCCAGCTTTCATCATGCCGCTCTAGCTATTTGTTTTGGCGAGCATTTTTATCAGCCGGGCGCTCGGGCCGACGGGCGATTCCAGTCAGGCTGATAATGCTCTAAGGACCCACCGGTAAGCGGCGGAGCTCCCCATGCCCTTGGATTCCACCGGCGGTTCGCACCGCCAGCCCTCGGTCAACGTGCTGGGCGGGCTTTTGGCGCCATGCTCTTCCGATCCCGTGACGGGCTTCTATCGGACCGGGTGCTGCGATACCGGGCCGGACGATGTCGGCAGCCACACCGTGTGCGTCGTGGTGACGGCGGGGTTCCTGCGGTTCAGCCGCGGCCAGGGTAACGATCTTTCGACGCCGCGGCCGGAGTTTGGGTTTTCGGGGCTTAAACCCGGCGATCGCTGGTGCCTGTGCGCGCCGCGTTGGCAGCAGGCGCTGGAGGCGGGGGAAGCGCCGATGGTGGTGCTGGAGGCGACGCACCGGGGCGCATTGGACTATTGCGCGTTGGCGGATTTGCGGCGGCATGCAGCCGACTGAGATGGGTAGGCTTCGCTAAGTTATTCCAACGGCCTTAAATTTTGACCTGTCAAAGGCCAGGGCAGAGCCCTGGCCTTCCTGCGCTTATCCGCGCCCTGGCCACGGCCGCAGGAGTCAAGATTTCCGGCAGTTGGTAGCAAGGTCAGAAAGGCCAGGGCTCTGCCCTGGACCCCGTCGTGCGAAGCACGCTTTCGCGTGACGGGGCCTGAGGCCCCAGACCCTCATTAGCGCTGCGCGGCTTTTCATCGTCTCCCCGGCGAAGCCTGCACGAGCCAGGGATTTTCTGGCTTCGCCGTTCCCCCCAATGAATGGGGTTTGGGGCCTACTGGCCCCAGCTTTGTCCAGGGGCGGAGCCCTTGGCCTGACTTTGGCTGCGCGCAATTTCACTGTAGACGGGGCCCATGATCGAGACTGATGTGGCTATCGTGGGCGCCGGGCCGGCCGGGATGTTCGCGGTGTTCGAGTGCGGCATGCTCAAGCTTTCCAGCGTGCTGATCGATGCGCTCGGCGAGCTCGGTGGGCAGTGCGCGGCGCTGTATCCGGAAAAGCCGATTTACGACATTCCGGCCTACCCCTCGCTGGCGGCGGGGCACCTGGTGACCCAGCTGGAAGCGCAGATCGCGCCGTTCAACGCGCCGCGGCTGCTGAACCGGCGGGTGGACGCGCTGGAGGGGCAGGCGGGCGCGTTCACGCTGCATACCGACAAAGGCGATGCGGTTCGCGCGCGGGCCGTGGTGATTGCGGCGGGGGCCGGGGCGTTTGGCCCCAACCGGCCGCCGCTGGAGGGTTTGGAGGACTACGAGGCCGGTGGTGCCGTGCAGTACTATGTGCGGCGGCGGGAGGATTTCCGCGGGCGGCACGTGGTGATTGCCGGTGGGGGCGATTCGGCGGTGGACTGGGCGCTGGCGCTGAAGGATGTGGCGGCGAGGATCTACGTCGTGCATCGGCGGGCCAAGTTCCGCGCGGCGCCGGAAACCGCGGCGCAACTGGATGCGGCCGCGGCCGCGGGCGAAGTGGAGATGGTGATCCCGTACCAGTTGCATGCGTTGCATGGTCGGGATGGGGCGCTGGTGGAGGTGGAGGTGGCCGATCTGGACGGTGGGACGCGCCGGCTGGCGGCGGACCGGCTGCTGCCGTTCTTCGGTCTTTCGATGGACCTTGGGCCGATCGCCAACTGGGGGCTGGCGCTGGAGCGTCACCACCTGGCGATCAATCCGGCCACTTGCGAGACCAATATTCCCGGCATTTTCGCGATCGGCGACGTCGCCACTTATCCGGGCAAGCTGAAGCTGATCCTGCAGGGGTTTTCCGAGGCGGCGATGGCGGCGCACGCGATCCACCCGATCGCGCGCCCGGGCGAGGCGCTGCACTTTGAATACTCGACGACGAAGGGCGTGCCTTAGGGGGAGGTGGGCGTAGTCGTCCACGCGAACTACGCCAATGGCGCAGAATTTGATTGCATAGATTGCGCCATTGGCGCATAAATACGCCGTGAGGCTGATTAGAACGGCTCGCTACGTGAAGGATATGAAGCGGATCGGCGCGTCCGCATCAGACGCCGCCCGGCTGGAGAGCGCCATCGTTACCAATCCGGCGGTGGGCGACGTGGTCCCTGGCCTGGGTGGCCTACGGAAACTGCGGTTCGGGTTCGGCGGCAAGGGGAAGCGCGGGGGCGGCCGCGCAATCTACTTCCTGCTGATGGCGGACGATGCCGCCGCACTGCTCTGCGCCTACGCCAAATCAGCTCAGGACGACCTGACCGCGGAGCAACGCAGGGCCATTGCGGCTATGCTGAAGGAACTGGCTGATGGCTGAAACGGACGATACTCGCGAAAACGTAGGGGAAGGATTGCTGCAGGGGTTGGCCGAGCTGCTTGCGTGGAAGCGCGGTGAGGTAGCGCTCGAGGTCATCAACCGCGACCCGATGCCGCCGGCGCGCGTGCGTGCGATCCGTAAGAAAGTGGCGCGGTCCGCCCGTGATTTCGAGCGCCGCTTCGGTATACCGGCCGCCACGCTGAACAACTGGGAACAAGGACGGCGCGCGCCTGATCCCACAGCGCGGCTGTTGCTGAAAGTCATCGAAACCGACCCGGAAACAGTCGAACGGGCGGCGCGGGGCGACTAATTTTGCTCTATTCTGCGGTATGTCGGTGCGCTTGTGGCCCGCGTGCGCCCTCTTGCTCAACATTTTAGTAGGGCGGCCCTGCATTTCGCCATGGCATCATCTATCGCGACCCGCCTGCACGCAGTGGCCGATAGGTTGCAGGCGCTGCTTTTAAATCTTGCGGTTAGCGGGCTGCAGCGTTTGTCTCCGGTGGCCGCTTCCGACCTGGGGGGGTGGATTGCGCGTACGGTGGGGCCGTTTTTGGCGGTGTCGCGCGTTGCGGATGATAATCTGCGGCGGGCGCTGCCGGAGCTGGATGCGCAGGCGCGGGCGCGGGTGATCCGCGGGGTTTGGGATAATCTCGGACGGACCGTCGCCGAACTGCCGCATCTGGCCGGGTTCCACCGGACCGCGGCGGGGCCGGGGTGGGAGATTGAGGGGGAGGCGCATCTCGCGAACCTTCGCGCCGCCGGCGGGCAGGCGCTGTTCTTCTCCGGCCATTTCGGCAACTGGGCAATGATCCTGCCGATTGCCGCGTCCCTGGGGCTTCGCGTCGCGGGGGTCTATCGCACCGCCTCGAACCTGGCCGTGGACAGGTTGATCCAATCGCTGCGGCAGTCTGCGCTCGGCCCCCGGGTGACGATGTTCCCCAAGGGGGCACAGGGTGCGCGGGCGGCGCTGCTGCACCTGCGGGACGGGGGCTCGCTGGGACTGCTGGTGGACCAGAAGATGAATGACGGGATCGCGGTGCCGTTCTTCGGCCGCGATGCGATGACGGCGCCGGCGCTGGCGCAGTTCGCGCGGCATTTCTCCATTCCCATCCTGCCGGTGCGCGTCGTGCGCCTCGGCCCGGCGCGGTTCCGGCTGGTGTGCGATCCGCCTTTGCCGGTGGCGCTTACCGGGGATAGGACGGCGGATATCTATGCCCTTACGCTGGCGATAAACCAGACGCTGGAACGGTGGATCAGGGCGGACCCGGCTTCCTGGCTGTGGCTGCATCGGCGGTGGCCTAAGCAGAGGCCATAAGGGTTAGGGACAGGAAGGCCAGGGCTCTGCCCTGGACCCGCTGGGGCCAGTAGGCCCCAGACCCCATTCATCGGTTCCGAGTCTGGGATCGGCTGCGAGCGCGCCGCTAAATTCAACGACTCGCCAGACCGTACAGAAAACTCCCGCCGCGCAGCGCGTACGAGGGCGGCGGCACGCCGTCGGGGGTCCAGGGGGCGGAGCCCCTGGTCGGCGAAGCCAATAACCGCTTTTAGAGCCAGCCGCGGCGGCGGAACCAGAGGAGGGGGAGCACGCCGCTCAGGACGATGAGCGCGAGGCCGTAGGCGTAACCGTAGTGCCATTCCAGTTCCGGCATGATTTTGAAGTTCATGCCGTAGATGCCGGCTACCAGGGTGGGCGGAATGCCGACCAGGCTGACGACGGTCAGGACTTTTACGCTGTTGTTCTGCTCGATGCTGATGAAGCCCAACGTCGCATCCAGCAGGAACTGGACTTTGCCGATTAGCTGGCTTTCGTAGTCGTTCAGGGAGAGGACGTCTTTTTCGAGCGTCTTCAGGCGTTTGGCCTCGGGTTCCGGGGTCCAGGTGGCGGCGGCCTCGCGCACGAAGCGGACGATGCGCAGGACGCCGAGCAGGCCGTCGCGCAGGTGGCTGATGCGTTCGCCGCCGCGGCCGACGTCGCTCAGCATGGAGCGCAGGAAGCTGTCGCGGCCGCGCGGGGTTTCCGCTGCCATGGCAGGGCTGAACACTTCGCCGGTCAGTTTTTCGAGCAGGGCGCCTTCGTGTTCCAGGCTGTCCGCCATACGGTCGACCATGGCTTCGAGCAGGCCGAGGAACGGGCGGAGGCCGCCGCAATCGTCGGTTCGGTGCCAGTGGGCGGCGAAATTGTCGAATGTGTCGCTGTGGGCGTAGCGCAGGGTGACCAGGCGCTTGGGGGAAACCACGAAGCCGAGCGGTGCGACGACGGGGGCGTCGGTGCCGTGGCGGCTGACCATGGGTGTGCTGAGGGTCAGGAGCTCGCCGTCCTGGATCAGGCGGCTGGACGCCTCCACTTCGCTGACTTCGGCCTGGGTAGGCAGGCGCGAGCCGGTGGCGCGCTCGACCTGGGCGCGCTCTTCCTCGGTGGGGTTCTCGAGGTCGAGCCAGACCGCGTCTTGGGCGAGGGCTTCGTCCTCGACGGTGACGGCGATCACGACCGGCGGCGTTAGGCCGGAGACTGCGCGCAGCATGTTGGTAGCCCCTGGCCCAGGCCCCGATATCGGGGGGACCCTCCCAATTCCAATAAACAGGTTCTAAGGACTTGTCCTTAGCGGGGTCCAGGGGCAGAGCCCCTGGCCTTCTTCTGGTTACTGGAGCCTTCGTGAACCAAACCTATTCGGCGAACAGCCTGCGCCAGGGTCCCGACGGTCGTGGCCGTTTTGGCGACTATGGCGGCCGCTTCGTGGCGGAAACGCTGATGCCGCTGGTGCTGGAGCTGGAGCAGGCGTGGGAGGCGGCGAAGGCGGATCCCAGCTTTCAGGCGGAGCTGGACCGCTACCTGAAGGACTACGTCGGCCGCCCCAGCCCGCTGTGGTTTGCCCGTCGCCTGACGGAGCAGCTAGGCGGGGCCAAAATCTACTTCAAGCGCGAGGAGCTGAACCACACCGGGGCGCACAAGGTGAATTCCTGCATGGGGCAGATCCTGCTGGCCCAGCGCATGGGGAAGACAAGGATTATCGCGGAGACCGGGGCGGGGCAGCATGGCGTGGCGACGGCCACGGTCTGCGCGCTGATGGGGCTGCCTTGCGTGGTTTACATGGGCGCCGTGGATGTGGAGCGGCAGCGGCCCAATGTGTTCCGCATGAAGCTGCTGGGGGCGGAGGTAGTTTCCGTTGCCTCCGGTGCCGGGACGCTGAAGGACGCGATGAACGAGGCAATGCGCGACTGGGTCGCCAATGTGGCGGACACGTACTATCTCATTGGCACGGTGGCGGGGCCGCACCCGTATCCGGCGATGGTGCGTGATTTCCAGACCGTTATCGGCAACGAGGCGCGGGCGCAGTTGCAGGAGGCGGAGGGGCGGTTGCCTGACGTGGTGATTGCCGCGGTCGGCGGAGGCTCCAACGCTATGGGGATTTTTCACCCATTTCTCGATGAGCCGCTTGTATCCAGTGTACGATTTGCGATCCGATTTTTGCTGCTCGCGCTTCCAGGCGAGCCAGCGCTGCGCGAGGTTCCGGATGGTCTTGCGCTCGATTCGGACTTCATCGTTGACCGGTTCAACGCCCGTTTGTTCGAAGCGTTGCAGCCAGAGCCGGAACCACTGAGCAGCGTCGTCTTGTGCGGTGACGTTCACCGGGACGAGCTTGTTCTGCCATCTGCCATCGA
>JAATGE010000598.1 GCA_015654825.1 Rhodospirillales bacterium | reverse complement strand
GCCCTGCTGTGCATCGAGGCAGGCATACCCGTTCTGGTCGAAAAACCTTTCGCGGCCAGCGGAGCAGGGGCCCGGCAAATCGCCGAGGCGGCAAAGTCAAAGGGCGTATTTGCGATGGAGGCGATGTGGACGCGCTTCCTGCCGGCCGCTCTCGCCCTAAAACAGGCAGTGGCGGCGGGCAGCATCGGCGAAGCCCGTCTTGTTTCGGGCAATTTCGGCATTTCTCAGGTGCCCGGTGCGACGGGCATGTTCGACCCGGCGCTCGGCGGTGGGGCCGTAATGCATCTCGGCGCCTATCCGATGTCGCTTGCACAAGGGTTGTTCGTTTCACCATCGTGGGTGCAGGCCGTGGGCACGATCGGCCCGTCGGGCGTGGATGAGGATGCGGCCTTTCAGCTGCGCTATGACAATGGGGTCATCGGCTCTTTTTTTGTCAGCCTGCGCGCCTGGGCGCCGAACAATTTCACTGTCATGGGCGATAACGGCATGATCGCCACGCAAGGGTCCATTGTGCGGCCGCACGGATTGATTTTCTCGCAGGAACCGCCGCGGGCCGCCGAGCAGGGTCAATTTGGCTGGCGCGCGCGCCTCCGCCAGCATGCCCTAGTCCACGCGGTTGCCCAGCGAACCGGCCGATCCAGCCGTAGCCCTGGCCGCCGGCAGGCTTATCCCTACACCGGCAATGGCTATCACTACGAAGCTGACGAGGTGCTTGCCTGCGTTCGCCGCGGCGCGAGTGAAAGCGCGATCATGCCGGTAAGCGATAGCGTCGCGGTGGCCGACACCGCCGATACGATCCGCCGCGCCATTCGCGGTCTGACACCAGCGGGGAATGATACGGAATGAAGCTGGCGATCGTGGGATGCGGTTATGTCTTCGATATCTATATGCGCACCAAATGGGCCTATCCTGAGCTGGAGATTGGCGGCGTCTTCGATATCGATGCGGCCAGGCTGCGGACCGTGTGCCAACATTACGGCCTGCATGCCTATGCCGACTATGAGTCGCTGCTCGCCGACCCGGCGGTGGAAATTGTCGTAAACCTCACCAGCATCCGGTCTCATTACGATACCGTCCGGCGTGCGCTGGAGGCGGGCAAGCATGTCTATGCGGAAAAGCCGCTCACCACCGCCCTCGAACAGACCCGCACCCTGTTTGGGCTGGCACGGTCGCGCGGCGTCGTGCTCACCGGAGCGCCCTGCAATCTCTATTGTGACGCCATCAGCTCGATGTGGAAGGCGGTTCTGGACGGGGCGATCGGCAAGCCGGTCCTTATTTATGCCGAACTCGACGACAATCCCGCGCACCTGATGAATCTGGAGAAGGTTCAAAGCCCGACCGGAGCGCGTTTTCCCTATGAAGAGGAATTGCAGGAGGGTTGCACTGTCGAACACGTCGCCTACCATTTGGTGTGGTTATGCGCGATGTTCGGCCCGGTGACGTCGCTCACGGCATTTTCAAAATTCCTGGTCGCCGACAAGACCGCTACGCCGCTGGTGCCACCCGATACACCGGACGTCTCGTTCGCCTGCCTTAACTTCGCCAACGGCGTGGCGGCCCGGGTCACCTGCAGCTGGGTCGCGCCGCGTGACCACCAGATGTGGATCATCGGCGATCGCGGTGTACTGTCGGCGGACAATGTATTTCACGACCAGACGCCGGTCCGCCTGGAACGCTTCTCCAAAGTCAGCCTCACTGCCCGCAAGGCCTATACGGCGCGGACCCAGCCGCAGATCGGGCGGCTCTTCGGTATTGGCGGGCAGAGGCTGGCGCTGCTTCGCCGCTGGAAGTCGCATGCCATCGAGGCCGAACGGGGCGTCGGGCGCTCGGTCAAACATAAATTTGTGAGCTGGCTGCGTCGGCGCGAGATTTATGCCCAGGACAAAATGCTTGGCATCGCCGAAATGGTCCGCGCGATCGGTGAGAACCGCGCGCAGCCGATGCCCCCCGATTTCCTGATACACCTGAACGAACTCACCCTGCTGATCCAGCGCGCCGGGCCCGGGGGCGTCGCCACGCAGCCAGTTACGACCTTCCAGTCAATTGCCCCGTTGGCGGAAATCGTCGCCGCCCCGCAGAATTATCGCGACGCTTACCGGCCGCGGCTGTTCGAAAGGGTTCTGGCGGGAATGATAGAATCGCTGCAACGGCGGTGATACCGCCGTCCGGTTGCCGGCCAGGGCAATCGCATCTGAAAACCGCCAGCGCCTGCTCCAAACCAACGTCGGCGAACAAGGAACAATTAACAAAAGTTTTTGCTTCTTTTTTCAAAAAGAAGTGCTTTTTCTTGTTCTTTTTTGAAGAAAACCAAAAAACTTTTGTTATTTTGGCTTTCGTTTCGGGTCGAGGCGTCCGGCTCGAATGTCATGCCAAGAAAGTTCCAAATGCGATTCCCCTCGGTTGCCGGTACGGGGGAACGTCTTTACATGCGACGCTTCGGACCGGCGTGTTTCTGCGCCGGGTTCTCTCGAATTGAAGCGTCATGCGCAAGAGGTCTGGTGAAATGCGTATCGCGCTGGTCGATCCCTCGTTGTTCACACTGCCTTACGACCAGGCCATGGCGGCAGGGCTCGTGGCGCTTGATCACGACGTAACCCTGTACGGAAGGCGGCTGAATGACGACGAGACCGAAGCCGAGACGGTCAGGCTGGTTCCCCATTTCTACCAATTTTCCGAGAGCAGGGTCGCGGCCTCGCTGCCGCGGCCGGTGCAACTCGGCCTGAAGGGGATCGACCATATTGTATCAATGCGTGCGTTGCTCCGGCGCCTGCGCCGGGAGGATCCCGACATCATTCATTTCCAGTGGCTGCCGCTGCCGCTCGTGGACCGGCATTTGCTCGCCGGTTTCCGGCGCATTGCGCCACTCGTACTGACTGTCCACGACACCAACCCGTTCAACGGCGCACCGGCGTCGGGTGTGCAAAGTGCCGGCATGGGGCGCTGCTTCCCGCTGTTTAACCGCCTCATTGTCCACACCCAACAAGGGCTGGCCCGGCTCAAGGCGCAGGGCATCGACCCGGCGCGCCTCAAGCTGGTGCCGCATGGTTCGCTGGAGCGCCATCCCGCGGCCCTCGCCGAGGATCCGTTCGTCGGTGAGGTGACGATCCTGCTCTTTGGCAGGATCAAGCCTTATAAGGGGCTCGATGTTCTTATCGAAGCGTTCGCGCAATTGCCGGCGCCGCTGCAAATGCAGGCCCGCATGCGCGTCGTCGGCAAGCCCTTCATGGATCTGAAGCCGCTGCTTGAGCGCGTCCGCATTCTCGGGCTGCAGGACCGGTTCACACTCGAGCCCCGCTTCGTGCCGGATGAGGCCGTTGCCGCGCTCTTCAAACCTGGAACGATCGTGGTTTTCCCCTATCGGGAGATCGAGGCGAGCGGCGTGCTGTCCCTGGCGCTGGCCCATGGGCGTCCCGTCATCGCGACGGCGCTGGGCAGCTTCGCCGAAACGCTGCGGGACGGGGTGGAAGGCCTGCTCGTGCCGCCCGATGACGCGCCGGCTCTGGCGGCGGCGCTCGCGCGAATGCTCAGTGACCGGCCGCTCGCCGCCCGATGTGCCGTGGAGGCACGGACGCTGGCACAGACCATTCCCAGCTGGGAGGAGATCGGCCGCGAGACGACGGCTGTTTACCGCGATGCATTGGGCCTGGCCTAGACCGGGAAGCGGCCCGGGAGCGGCTGGCCTGGCGCCCGTCGTATGTTTGCCGTGGAAAGCGCGCGTGTCGACGAAAAATTGTTTAATGGTACATTTTAGTGGTACATTCCGTGCCTGTACATTCCGTGCATGATGCGTCACCGCGGCGGGCCGGTGAGCGGTTATCTTGGCCACAATCGCTGGTTTGGGCCGGCTGACCCGCCCCGGAGGGCTCTTTCATCGCCAGAGACGTTGAACGGATGAACATACGCCGATGGTGTCGTGCAGGCGGCAGGGCCGCCCAAAGGATGCCAAGGCCGTGCGGCTACGCGTTCGCCGATGATCCGGTGCATCGCGATGCCGGTGTCGTGCGCGCCGGCGGCTGCCGCGTTCGATCTTCTCATGCTTAGACGGATCCTTGCCCTGCTGCGGCGGCGCAGGCCGCTGGCGAATGGCGGTCAGGCCATGCCGGCCGGGATTGTCCCTGCGGTTCAGGTCGGTGCACCGATCCTCCCAGGCGAAGCGTTCACGCCGACCCATCCCCGCACGGCGCGGGGCGGCCTGATCGGGCGCGAGCAGGAGGTGCAGGCGATCGTGCAGCGCCTCACCGAGGACAAAGCGCATATCGTTTTGTATTCCGAGCGTGGCATTGGCAAGACGTCCCTGGCCAACAGCGTCATCGAGCAATTGCGGCGCGCTGGTGTATTTGTTGCCCGGTATCAATGCGAAGCCAGCAGCACTTTCGACAGTCTTATGCGCGGCTTGGTTCGGACGCTGCCGGCCGCGCTGCTGACAGGGCCGATCCGGTCCGGGCTGTTCGAAGGTTGTGAGGCGGCGTTCCCGGCGACACCCATACGTCCGGACGATGTGGTCGCTCTTTTGGGAAGGCTCCGGCTAGACTTTTTGATTTGCGTGATCGACGAGGTCGACCGGATCGCCGATGCGGGAACCCGAACCCTGCTGGCCGACACCATCAAGCAATTATCCGACCGTGGCGTTCCGCTGCTTTTCATGTTGATTGGCGTGTCGGACAGCCTTGAACAACTGCTGGGCGAACATCCGTCCATCCAGCGCGCTCTGGTTGGGGTGCCGCTGAAATTGCTTTCGGACGCCGACATTGCGGCGATCATTGAACGCGGCGCGAAAGCGGCCGGCCTGACCTTTCCGCCCGAGCTCGTCCAGGATGTTGCGCGCATGGCGCGAGGCATGCCATACATCGCGCATCTTCTTGGCTTGCGCACCGCACAGGCTGCCGCGCGCCGATCGACGCGCGATGTTACCGGAAGGGACTTTCTTGCTGCGGTCGAGCAATTGATCATCGAAACGCCGTCGCAGGTTGTACAGCTCTTCGATGATCTGACGGCGCTTGGTCAGGATAGCGCGATGTGCCTCGCGCTCAATACCGTTACCGGATGCGAGCAGGATGGGTGGGGCCGGATCCGCATTGTGGATGGTCCGGCGGAAGAGCTCCTCGTCGGCGGCCGGCCGATGGCCCGATCGCGGTACCTGGCGTTGCGTGATGCGGGAATTGTCCGGCCCTGCGATGGCGCCGCAGGCTATGTCATCATCGCCCATCGCGGTCGCGGCGTGATCCTGTACCACGCCTTCCGGCAGGTTGTGCAGCAGATCGGGACACGCCGGTCAGGCGATGACGATAGCGCCGCAGGCAGCCCGATTGCACCGGCAAATGACTGTACCTCCGATGCCGCACGCGCGGCAGAGGTGTCGTCGCGCCAGTCGTCGCGGCCGTAATCATGGATGGTCCGGCCACCCTTTCACCTGGCGCAATTGAACATTCCCGCGAAACACTGCGTCTTTCGCAGGTGGTCGCAATCTTCCGCCGCAGCCTCGGCCTGATCCTGTTCTGCGCCGTGCTTGCTGCGGCCGCCGCTTACGTCTTTGCCAAATCAAGCCCCTCGCGCTACACGGCCTCTGCCTCAATCGCGATCGAGGGGCAGACTTTTGCCATTCCCGAACTGCAAGGCGCGGTCAGCAACGACAGCGTAACCGACCCGATGCCTTTGATCCGCACGGAAGTGCAGGCGATCGTGTCGCGTAATATCGTGCAATCGGTTGTCGCCAAGCTTCAGCTGGATCGGCTGCCGGAGTTCAACCCCGCGCTCAGACCACCGACGATCGTCAAGCTTCTGTTACGCCGGTTGCAGCGGGCTATTCCTGTGCTCAGAGCGGACGCGCCGCCGGGGAGCGGGCGTGACGATGACATCATGGATTCCGTTCTGCGCGCCTTAGTCGTTTCCCAGGATAACCGCAGCCTCGTGATCGGGGTGGCCTTTACCTCCGAAGATCCGGTTCTTTCTGCATCCTTCGTGAATGACCTGGTCGGCAGCTATGTCGCGTCGCGCACACTACGCCGCGCCGGAGCCAATCGAGATGCGAACGCCGAGATGTTGCAGCGGGTTGAGGACGTGCGGATCGGGCTGAACAAGCTCCAGCAGCAGATGCGCGAGCTTCGCACGAAGGATGAAGTCGTCGGATTGCGGGCCGGCAGCATCGGGCAGCAACAGGTCGAGGAGCTTGCGACTGCGGCGGCGCGTGCCAGCCTCGAGCGGGCGGAGTTGGAAGCACAGTGGCAGCGCGCGCAGATCCTGGTCCAGCAAGGTCTTTCATCGGAACTCACGAGCGTATTGTCGTCGACGACCATTACCCGCCTGAGAGAGCAGGAGAGCGAAGCCTCGCGGCGCCTCGCCGATCTGCAATCGCGGTTTGGCCCGAATTATCCAGCGATCCAGAGCGCACAGGCCAACGTCGATGCGGCGCGCGGCCAGGTGAATGCGGAAGCGCGCCGGATCGTGGCGGCTCTGGCGGGCCAGGTCGCGGTCGCACGGGCCCATGAGGCCGATACGCAGCGCCAACTTCAGGCCGCCCGCAACCTCAGCGTGAAATCTGAGAACGCGCAGGCGCAGTTGAATGATCTGCAGGAGGAGGTGAACGCGCAGCGGGCGCTCTACCAGAGCCTTCTGCAGGGCGCGCAGAAGACCGTCGCGCAGGCGACGAGGACGACGCCGACCCTTGAAGTGCGTGTTCTGAGCAGTGCCGTGCCACCGGCGCGGCCGTCCAGCCCCAAGCCGAAGTTGGCCGTCGCCATGGGTGGTGCCGCGGGCTTCGTGCTGGGATTTCTCCTCGCATTCATTCGCACGCATGCTGCCGATGCGGTTTCGAGCCCGGAAGACCTCAGGGATGCGGCAGGTTTTTCTGTTGCGGCAACCATTCGCTGTAGCAATGCACGTTCGCTGCTTGCACGGGTGCGCGGGGACCCGGAAAGCCGGGAGGCCGATGCGCTTCGGCATCTTCGTTCGCGGGTCGCGGCAGCCGGTCAACAATTCGCTCCGCGCACAGTGATGTTCGTCTCGTTTCACGATGCACAGGAGGCCGCCGCCGGCGCCGCCGCCTTCGCCTACGTGATGGGCAGCGACCACGAAAAAACCATTCTCATCGACGGTAATTTGCGCGAACCCAGCCTTGGGCAGCTCTTGGGCGTGCATCAAGGTGAACTGCTTCGGGTTCTCGAGGGACAAACAAGCTGGCATGACGTGCTGCTGAGCGATCCTGCCGCACACGTCGACTTCCTGGTTAACCAGCGACCAGCTGCCGCGCCGAAATTGCTGATCTGCGGCACACACTTCCAAAACCTGCTGACAGACCTGCGGGATTCCTATCACCTTACGATCATCAGCGGGGGATTGGCGCTCGGGCCGGATACGCACGCGCTAGCGCGGCTGGTCGATGTCATTGTCATGATTGTCCAAGCCGGCAATGCCAGCAGAACCGCCATCCGCGAAGCGTGTTCACAAATTACAGCGGTATCGGGCAGCAGCCCCGTGCTGGTCTTGATCGGCGCGGCGTAGCATTTTTCAAAAACGGATCCTGGAGACATCGGTATCCCTCCGGTGGGGACCGCCTAGCGCGGATGCTGGCCTTGAGGGAGGCTGATCGCCTTTGTGACGGCGATTGGGTGGGAAGTGTCCACTGCGGCGATAATGGACACAAGTTTGCGTGCCAGACGGCGGCATAGG
>JAATGE010000310.1 GCA_015654825.1 Rhodospirillales bacterium | reverse complement strand
CGTCGAAAAGCCGGCCGTGCCGCGCTCGACGACACACCCCCGAATTGCATTCCCGTGTGCCGCGCTCTTGGCCCAAACCACCGCAAGATCGGCGATCGGGCTGTTGGTAATCCACATTTTCGCGCCGTTCAGCCGATAGCCGCCCGGCACAGGTTCGGCGCGCGTACGCATGCCGCCGGGATCAGAACCCGCGTCGGGCTCGGTCAACCCAAAGCACCCGACCCACTCGCCGCTGGCAAGCCGAGGCAGATATTTGCGGCGCTGCGCCTCGGTTCCGTAGGCGTGGATCGGGTGCATCACCAGGCTGGACTGCACGCTCATCGCACTGCGATAGCCGGAATCCACGCGCTCCACCTCGCGCGCGACCAGCCCATAGCTGACATAGCCCAGGCCGGCGCCGCCATATTGCTCCGGGATCGTCGCCCCGAGCAGGCCGAGCGCGCCCATCTCGGTCATGATCTCGCGGTCGAAGCGCTCGTCCAGATAGGCGCTGGTGACGCGCGGCAGCAGCTTTTCCTGGGCGTAGCCGCGCGCTGTGTCGCGCACCAGGCGCTCTTCCTCGTTGAGCTGCGCGTCGAGCTGAAACGGGTCCTGCCAGTCGAAGGCGGACACGGCGGCGGCGGGTTCGAAGTCGGCCATCGGCCTAGCTCCTTTGGGCTGCTAGTGCGCGGTATGTGGCGCTCGGCGGCTGGGGGCAAGCGGAGAAGAAAGGCTAGGGGCTTTGCCCCTAGGACCCCACTGGGGCCGTAGGCCCCAGACCCCGATTTTGTTGGTTTCCGAACTCGGCATCGGCGACGGGGCAACATGCCAGAGCGCGCACTCGGCCGTACAGGGGACTCCCGCCGCGCAGCGCTAACGACAGCGGCGGCACGCCGTCGGGGGTCCAGGGGGCGGAGCCCCTGGTCGGCGAAGCCACTATCCCAAATTCGCCTTAATCTGCAGCGCCCTCCCCGTAATAGCAGCCCAGGCACCCGCCTCCTGGTCGGCCGGAGGAGCCAGCCAGGAACCCCCGACCGCAACCACGTTGGGCTCACCCAGGAAGGTCCCGGCATTGTCGGGCGTAATGCCCCCGGTAGGGCAGAACCGGACACTCGGAAACGGCCCGGCAAGCGCCCGCAGCATCGGAATGCCGCCCGCCTGCACGGCCGGGAAGAACTTCACCAGCGAAAACCCGTGCGCCAGCGCCGTCATCAGTTCCGACGCCGTGGCGACGCCGGGGATGAACCGCACGCCGCGCCGCACCGCCTCGGCCAGCAGCAAGCCCGTGCCGCCCGGGCTGAACGCAAACGGCAGATCGAGATCGGCGGCGAGTGCCAGATCCTCGACGCCGGTGACCGTCCCGAGACCGGCCTGCGCCTCCGGCACCTCGCGACGGATCGCCGCGACCGCCGCCGCCGCCGCCGGCGTGCGCAGCGTGATTTCGAGCGCGGTAAGTCCGCCGGCCACCAGCGCGCGCGCCAGCGGAACCGCATGCGAAGCGTCGTTGATCGTCAGCACGGGGATCACCTTGGCGGCGCGCAGCGTCGCGGCGAGCGTTTCCATCACGCGGCAACCGGGTGCAGCAGCGCGTTGAAAATCGTGGCACCGCGGTCGGCCGGCCCGACGCCGGTCCGAAATGGCGCGAACAGCTCGCGCCCGACGCCTTCCCCCGGCGCCATCGGTGGCACCGGAACCCTCGCGGCAAACACCGCGGCAGGCACCAGGGCCGCAAGCTGGCCCGCGGTCGCGTCCAGCCTGATCAGATCGCCGTCGCGCAGCCGTGCAAGCGGGCCGCCCTCCTGCGCTTCCGGCGTCACGTGGATCGCCGCCGGGATTTTTCCCGAGGCGCCGGAAAGCCGGCCGTCGGTGACCAGCGCCACGTGCTGGCCGCGGTCCTGCAGCACACCAAGTGGCGGCATCAGTTTGTGCAGTTCCGGCATGCCGTTGGCACGCGGCCCCTGGAACCGCACGACAGCCACAAAATCGCCGGTCAGCGTGCCATTCCTGAACGCCACCTGCAGCGCCTCCTGGCTGTGAAAGATGCGCGCGGGCGCCTCGATCACATGCCGATCGGGTGCGACGGCGGAGGTTTTCATGACCGCCCGGCCCAGATTGCCATCGAGCACGCACAGACCGCCGGTGGCCTGGAACGGGGTTGCGGCGGCGCGCAGGATTTCAGGTGCGCCGGAAGCCTCCGGCGGCGGCCGCCAGCCCAGCATCCCGGATGCGCCGAGCACCGGTTCCGCCGCATAGGGCGCCAGCCCGCGGCCCCACACGGTGCGCACATCGGCGTGCAGCAGCCCGGCGGAGAGCAGCTCGCGGATCAGAAAGCCGGTGCCGCCGGCGGCGGAAAAATGGTTCACGTCGGCGCGCCCGTTGGGATAGATGCGGCAAAGCAACGGCGTGATCGCCGCGAGATCGTGCAGATCGTTCCACGTGAGGTGAATGCCGGCGCTCGCCGCCATGGCGAGCAGATGCATCGTGTGGTTGGTCGAGCCGCCGGTAGCGTGCAGCCCGACGCACGCGTTGACGAACACCCGCTCGTCCAGCATCTCGCCCACCGGCGTGTAATCGTTGCCAAGCGCGGTAATCGCGAGTGCGCGCTGCACCGCGGCGCGGGTAAGGCTGTCGCGCAGCGGCGTTCCGGGATTGACAAATGCGGCGCCCGGCACGTGCAGGCCCATGATTTCCACGAGCATCTGATTGGTATTGGCGGTGCCGTAGAACGTGCAGGTTCCGGGCCCGTGGTAGGATTTCGCCTCCGCCTCCAGCAATTCCGCGCGCGTCGCGCGCCCTTCGGCAAATAGCTGCCGCACCTTCGACTTTTGCTCGTTCGGCAGGCCGCTGGTCATCGGGCCGGCCGGAATGAACACGGCCGGCAAATGCCCGAAACTCAGCGCGCCGATCATGAGGCCGGGAACGATCTTGTCGCAGATACCGAGGAATACGGCCGCATCGAAT
The DNA here is from genome assembly GCA_015654825.1 of Rhodospirillales bacterium. Classification (GTDB taxonomy): domain Bacteria; phylum Pseudomonadota; class Alphaproteobacteria; order Acetobacterales; family Acetobacteraceae; genus CAJCIS01. The sequence continues at coordinate 2,058 of JAATGE010000310.1, read as the reverse complement.
GTTTGGTGCGATAGCGCAACAGCCGTGCCAAGCGCGATCGTCCCGCGAGAACAGTGAAAGCTCCATGCCCGCCTCGCCCTGGGTCACGCCGTCGCACATGGCCGGCACTCCGCCGGCAACCTGGGCGGTGGCCCCGGCCGCGCGCGCGGCGTCGCGTATCAGCGCCGGATAGTTCTCGTACGGCTGATGCGCGGACAGCATGTCGTTGTAAGCGGTCACGATGCCGAGATTGGGTGTGGCGCCGGCACGCAACGCGCCCTTGTCGGAGGCGCCGCACGCCGCGAACCCATGCGCCTGGTTCGCGCATCCCAGCTGGGCGCGCGCCGGCTGCGCCGCAGCGGCACGCGCAATGCGTGCCAGATAGGCGGCGCGCGGCACCGCGCTGCGAGCAATGATCCGATCGGTGACTTCGATAAGACCAGGATGCGGCGTCATATCGGCTCCAGTCCCGCCAGGCGGGCCAGCTCGTGCGCGGCGCCGCGCAACGCGGCATTCTTAGTGGTGATCACGCGCGTGGGGATCGACTGCATATAATGCGTGCAGCGGCCCTTGGTTTCGAAGCGATGGCGGAACGGGCTCGCCCTGAGCGCATCGAGCAGGCGCGGCGCGATGCCGCCGGCGATGAACACCCCGCCCTGGGCCCCGAGCGCCAGCGCCAGATCGCCGGCCGTGGAGCCCAGTATGGCGCAAAACCGGTCCACCGTGGTGCCGGCCAGCAGGTTACCGGCGGCGGCGGCGGCAGTGATCGAAGCGGCATCGAGGCCGGTCGGCAGCGTGCCGGCAATGTCCTCAAGCGCCGCATGCAGGTCGGCCAGGCCCAGGCCGGCCAGAATGCGCTCGATCGAAACCCGCCCATGGCGGCGGGCCAGGATGCGCAGCACGGCGTGCTCCACCTCATCGGTCGGCGCGTAGGCGATATGGCCGCCCTCGGTCACCAGCAGGCCCGCGCTGGTGCCGCCGGCCAGGGCCGCGAGACCAAACCCGGTGCCGGGGCCCATGACGGCGATCGTGGCGCCGGCACGGCCCGGAAGGTCGGGGCCGATCGGCACGGAATCGGCCGGCTCGAGGTGCGGTGTCGCCAGCGCGAGCGCCGCGAAATCGTTGATCAGCCGCACCCTGGAAAGCCCGAGTTCGGCCGCGAGCGCGGCCTCGCAGAGTTGCCAGTCATTGTTGGTCAGGCTCGCGGCACCATCCAGCACCGGCCCGGCAACGGCAAACACCGCGAAGCGCGGGCGCGGACCGGGCCCTTGCGCGCCGAGCCAGCGCCCTATGCAGTCCGCTGCGGTCGCATGGTCCGCGCACAGCATGCTCTCGAACGCGCGCACCGAAGGCCGCCCCGCCTGCCAATCGACCAGCGCCAGGCGGCAATTGGTGCCACCGATATCGCCGACCAGGCCGAGCGGAGCCGCGGCCGGTGGGTCCGCTGGGTTGGCCGAATGTGGCATGCGCGGGAACCTACAGGCGAAGCGCCCCCAAGCCCAGCCCGTGGCGAACCGCCGCCGGGTGGCTATCATGCGGTCCGATCAACCTACGGAGCGACCGGGATGAGTTTCAGTTTCTTGCATTCGCCACACGCCGAGCCGCCGATCCTCATTCCGCAGATCGGGCTCGATCTGCGCGTGCGCCTGCCGCCCGCCGCCAGCGGCGGCGTTCTCACCGCAATCGAAACGACAAACGCACCCGGCTTCGGTCCGCCCCTGCACCGGCATCGGGAAACGGAAATTTTCTATGTGCTGGAGGGGGCCTACCTGTTCGAGGTGGACGGCAGGCGCTTCGAGGCCGTGGTTGGCGACGTCCTGAGCGTTCCCGGCGGTGCCGCGCACACCTTCGTCAATATCACCGACGAACCCGCCCGCCAGTTCATCCAGATCCTGCCGGGCCTCGATGCGGTCGCCTTCTTCACCGGCCTCGGCAACGTCATGCACGACAACAAACTGGACCAGGCCGCCCTGAACGCATTCGGCAAACAATGGCACGTCGAATTCCTCGGCCCGCCGCTGAGGGCGGATGCGCGGGGCGGTAGATGAGAAGTAAGGCCAGGGCTCTGCCCTGGACCCG